>NZ_JASJXO010000006.1:0-113693 GCF_035018625.1 Subtercola sp. RTI3
CGTGGGCTCGGAGATGTGTATAAGAGACAGTCAGATGACCGACCCCGCCCAGCCGAGAACGAACGACGAGCTGCGCCTCGCCCTCTCCCGTGTGCGCACCGAAGTCGGCAAGGCCGTCGTGGGGCAAGACGGCGCCGTGACCGGGCTCATGGTGGCGCTGCTCGCGCGCGGGCACGTGCTGCTCGAGGGTGTTCCGGGCGTCGCCAAGACCCTGCTCGTGCGCTCGCTCTCGGCCGCCCTCAGCCTCGACACGAAACGCGTGCAGTTCACGCCCGACCTCATGCCCGGTGACGTGACGGGTTCGCTCGTGTACGACGCCCGCGCCGGCGAGTTCGAGTTTCGGGCCGGGCCGGTGTTCACGAACATCCTGCTGGCCGACGAGATCAACCGAACGCCCCCGAAGACCCAGTCGGCGCTGCTCGAGGCCATGGAAGAGCGCCAGGTCAGCGTCGACGGTGTCAGCCGCCCGCTGCCAGACCCGTTCCTGGTGGCCGCCACCATGAACCCCATCGAATACGAGGGCACCTACACGCTGCCCGAGGCGCAGCTCGACCGCTTTCTGCTGAAGCTGACGCTCGAGATTCCCGAGCGCGACGCCGAGATCGCGGTGCTGGCCCGACACGCCGCCGGCTTCAACCCGCGCGACCTGGCCGGCGCCGGTGTCACGGCCGTGCTGGGTGCCGACGAGTTGCACCAGGCGCAGGCCGCTGTGGCGCGGGTTGGTGCGGCCCCGGATGTTCTCGCGTACGCCGTCGACCTCTCGCGTGCAACGAGGCAGAGCCCCTCGGTGAAGCTCGGGGTGAGCCCGCGCGGCAGCACAGCGCTGCTCGCCGCAGCCAAGGCGTGGGCCTGGCTGAACGGATTCGACTCCATCACCCCCGACCACGTGCAGGCAATGGTGCTGCCCGTGCTGCGGCACCGCATCCAGCTGCGGCCAGAGGCCGAACTCGAAGGGGTGTCGGTCGACACGATTCTGCGCGGCATTCTCGCGCAGGTGCAGGTGCCGATCTAGTGCCGCTGCCGCTTGCACTGATCTCGTCGCTCGCACCGCGAGCCGTCATCGACGCTGGGCCGCGCTGATGGCCGTCTCGGGCCGTTTCGTGCTGCTCGTCGCGCTCGGCGCTGTGCCCATCGTGCTGTTCGGGCAGCTCTACGGCCTCGCGCTGCCGTCGCTCGGCTGGTGGCTGGCGCTCGTCGTTGTGCTGGGCATCGTCGACCTCATCGCGGCAGGCTCGCCGCGGGCCCTCGCCCTCGAACGCGCGCTCCCGGCCCGGGTGCGACTCGGAGAGACGACCGCGGGCGAGCTGTACCTCACCAATACGGGCCGTCGCCCGGTGAACGGCACGGTTCGGGATGCCTGGCAGCCGTCAGCCGGTGCCCTCACGACACGGTTCGCGGTGCGGGTTCCCCGCGGCGAGCGGCGAATGGTCACCGTCGTTCTCCGGCCGTTCAGGCGGGGTGAGCGCCGGGTAGAAGAGGTGGGCATCCGGTCATTCGGGCCGCTCGGGCTCTGGGCGAGGCAGGCCACTCTGCGGGCACCCGGGCGCATTCGGGTGTTACCGCCGTTCACCTCGCGCAAGCACCTGCCGTCACGACTCGCACGGCTCCGCGAACTCGACGGTCGCACCAGCATCATGATCAGGGGGCAGGGCACCGAGTTCGACAGCCTGCGCGAATACGTTCGAGGCCACGATGTGCGTTCGATCGACTGGCGTGCGACGGCCCGGCACAACGACGTGGTTGTTCGCACGTGGCGGCCCGAGCGAGATCGCCGCGTCGTGATTGTCATCGACTCAGGCCGTACGAGTGCCGCCCGCATCGACAACGAACCGCGGCTCGACACCGCGTTCGAGGCGGCGCTGCTGCTCTCGGCACTCGCCACGCGCGCCGGCGACCGGGTCGACGTCATCGCCTACGACCGCCGCGTTCGCGCCCGTGTGAAGGGTGCGACCGGCGCTGCACTGTTGTCGGGACTCGTCGACGCGCTGGCCCCGGTTGACCCTGAGCTGCTCGAGACCGACTGGGCGGCCATCCCGGCCCAGGTGCGCCAGGTGACGAACCAGCGGGCGCTCGTCGTGCTGCTCACGTCGCTCGAGACACCCGGGTCATCGCGCGGGCTACTGGCGGTGCTTCCGCAGCTCACCCAGCGCCACCTCGTGCTCGTAGCGTCGGTGACCGACCCCGAGACGTTTGCGCGGGTCAGCCGGAGATCCGACCGCGAGGAGACCTACACGGCGGCCGCCGCCGAACGTGCGCTGCTCGATGTGGCACGCGTGGCCGCTGCCGCCCGCCAACAGGGTGCGGATGTCGTCACGGGCGCCCCTGCCGACCTGCCGCCCGCGGTGGCCGACCGGTACCTGGCTCTGAAGGCAGCCGGTCGGCTCTGACCCGCCGCACGCGCGAGCTGGGCGAGCGGGCTCTCAGACCGCGACGAGCTGCCGCGCGCCGGCGTCGAACTCCGCCAGGTCGCCCGTCTGGCCGGCCCGAAAGGCCCGGCCGCCCACGAACACCATGTAGAACACGAACGCGCCCACCGCAACGGCACCGATGGCGATCTTCACCGGCCACGGCCACGGCTGCGGCGTGACGAACCCCTCGAGCACACCCGACACGAGCAGCACGAACACGAGACCCACGGCGACCGTGAACAGGGCCCGCCCGTCGTCGGCGAGCGCCTGGCCACGGGTGCGGGCGCCCGGCGCGATCCACGCCCAGAAGATGCGCAAGCCCGCGGCCGCGGCCACGAAGATGGCGGTCAGTTCGAGCATCCCGTGCGGAAGGATGTACTGAAAGAACACGTCGCCCTGCCCGTAGTGAAAGAGCACCGCCGCGTCGACGCCGATGTTCTGGGCGTTCTGCAGCAGCAGGTACGGCACGTAGACACCCACAAGGCCGAAGGCGACGCACTGCGCGGCGAGCCAAGCGTTGTTTGTCCAGACCTGCCCGGTGAACGAGGCGGCGGGGTTGTTCGAGTAGTAGTCGACGAAGTCATGCTGGGCGACCTGGCGGAGCTCGGCATCGGTGCCGAAGTTGGCGAGCACCTGAGGGTCGTTCAGCGCCCACACGGCGAACAGTGTGCTGACAACCACCGTGGCCAGCGCGACCACCAGCACAATCCACCGGAGCCGGTACAGCGCCGCCGGCAGCTGCAGTTGGAAGAAGGCGGGAATCTGGCTGAGCACATTGCTGCTCGCCCCGGTGAACCGCAGGCGTGCCCGCGACAGCGACACCGAGAGGCGGTCGCCGGCGACACTCGAGCCGACCGAGGTGCTGATGGCCGAGAGGTCGGTGGCTCCCGATTGGTAACGGTCGATCAGTTCGTCGGCTTCGGCACCCGAGAAAGTGCGGCGTCGCCCGAGAGCATCGAGACGACTCCATTCGTCTCGATGGGCGGCAGTGTAGGCGTCGAGATCCATCTGCTTAGATGATAGCCATGGCAGCGCCCCTTCTCGCCCCCACACAGGCGACACACTCCCTCGAGTACAGCGGCGACATGCTCGTCACGGGCGAGGCGGTCGCGCTAGACCTCCGCCCCGCGAGTTTCATTCTGCGGGGGGCAGGCGCCATGATCGACGTGCTGTTCTCTGCGGGGTTGTTTCTCGCGGCCCTCTACCTGCTGGGGGTCTGGCAGCAGGCGACCGGCGCAGACGACGCCCTTCTGCGCGCGTTCACTGTGGCCAGCGTCGCGTTCTGTCTCGTCGTGGTGCCCACCGCCGTCGAGACCTTCACGCACGGTCGCTCTCTCGGCAAGCTCGCGGTCGGCGCTCGCATCGTGCGCGACGACGGCGGGTCGATCTCGCTCCGCCACGCACTCATCCGCTCGCTCACCGGAGTGCTCGAGCTCTACTTCACTCTCGGCGGCCTGGCCGTGTTCGTGTCGCTGCTGAACCCGCGCTCGAAGCGCCTGGGCGACCTCGTGGCAGGAACCTTCTCGCAGTACGAACGAGTTCCCCGCCTCGTCTCGCATGCCCAGCCCCTGCCGCCGGTTCTGTTCGGCTGGGCCCAGGTGGCCGACGTCGCGCGGCTGCCTGACCGCCTGGCCCGGCGCATCGCCCAGTTTCTGGCCGAGGCACCGCAGATGACTCCGGATGCCCGGGGCCGTCTTTCTGCGGCTCTGCTGGCCGAAGCGGCACCCTTCGTCTCACCGCTGCCCTCGTCGCCGCCGTTTCACCCCGAGACGGTGTTGCTCGGCGTGGCCGCACTGCGGCGCGATCGCGAGGCTGCCGCCCTCGCCCTCGAGGCTGCACGGCTCGCCCGCCTGGCCCCTACCCTCGCCGCGCTGCCGCACGGCTTTCCGAACCGTTAGAAGTCGTTGCCCACAGCGACGTACCGTACGACTTGCCAGCCCTGCGGGGCACTGAGGCTCTCGGAGTGCTTGGCGCACAGATCGTAGCTGTGCGGCTCGTGCTGGGTGCTCAACGGGCCGAGCACCGCCATGGAGTCGGCGTACACATAGGTGAACGTGGAGACCGCGACGTTGTGGCACGTGATTCTCGAGCAGGTTCTGGTGGTCATCCGTTTCAGAGTAAGCGCCCCGGGCGCCCAGAAGCTCCGTGCCGCGCCGTAAGCTGGGTTCATGCCACGTTCACGGCGAACCAGTTCAGCGAGAACCTCCAGCGAGAGGTACCGCAACCGTCACGGGCGCACCCTGCGTTCGTCGGTCACGGGCCCTCATCTGCCACCGCTGCGCACTCGCATCGACTCGTTCGAGATGACCGTGGCGTCAACAGCCGACTACCTGAAAAGCGTCTGGCCCGATGAGCTGGCAGACGCGAAATTCGAGATCGGCGCGGTTCCGCTCGGGCTTCCCGAAGCGGGCGCACCCGTTGCCCGTTGGAGCGTCATCGGCCGCCGCGTGATTCTGTACCGGCTGCCCATCCAGCGCCTGTCGAAGCTGCACCGCGACGACGAATTGCACAAGCGCATGATTATCGAGAGCTGCGTTTTTCGCGCGGTCGCCGAGCTGCTCGGCAAAGACCCGTGGGATCTGGCGCCCGATCGCTTTCGCCACTTCTAGAAGCGGGGCCGCGGCTCTGCAGCCGCAGAACGTCAGTTGCCCGGGTACAGGGTGAGCGGGCTGGCGAGCGGGCTCGGCGGGCTGATCGTGAACGACGAGATGAGTCCGTCGCCGAGGTACCCGATCGCTGCTGTGATGGGCGCGGTCGTGGTCACCGTGTACGTCGTGTTCGGCTGCAGTGACACTCCGGCCGCCGAATTCGCAGCCACGGTCAGCGACACCGTGTCGCTTGCCTGCGGAGAAGCGACAGCCTGAGTCACCGTCACCGCAGCGTCTGCCACGCCCGAATTGGCCAGCATGAGCCGCGGGTTCGGCCCGGTGGCGCTCGAAACCAGGAACGAACCGTTCAGGCTGGGCGCCGAACCCGTCCACGCGAAGTCGACACCGCCGCTCACGACGGCGGAGCGAGCACCGACCACGACCGGCTTGTCTGACACGACGCTCACGCTGTAGCTGTCGTCGGTCAGGGAGGGCAGCGGAAAGTCGGTGACGAGCCCCCCGGTCGCCGTATAGTTCACCGAGATGTCGGCGACTCCGAGCGTCTCGCTCTTGAACGTCACGGCGAGGGTGGCTCCCTCTGCGCTCGGCACGTAGACACGCAGCGCCGCCGGGAGGTCGCTCGACGCGGGGTCAGCGGCCCGTTCGGCGATGGCGCTGGTGCTGACGATCTGAACGCCCGCGATGGTCTGTGTAGTGGCGGGGGCCTGCGTCGGGCCTGCGACATCGACTCCGCCCGGGGTCAAACTCCGAACGACGCTCTGCTGCAGTGACGCGAGTACATTGCCGCCCGTGCTGACGACGTGGATGACCGGCGACACCACGTTCGGTGCGAACCCTGCCAACGACAACACCCGCTGCGATCGCGGTGCCACGGTGATGCCGCTTGTACCGGGTGCGGTGACGAGCCCGGTCTCGCCGAAGATCGTGAGGTTCACCGTCGACGCCACCTCGGTGGGGTTCGTGAGCACGACGAAGCTGGTGCGGCCCGTGGTTGTCGACCCGGCTGCCAGCCAGCTGTCGGCCGAGGTCTCGGCGCAGGCAGAACTCGCGAGCCCGACCAGATCGCCGTTGGAGACCTGCTGCGACTGGCTGCCCGAGACCAGGATTCCCGTGGCGCCCGCCGCAGTGATGCCCGTCGGCAGGGAGGCTCCGGATGCAGCACCGGCCGCATCGGTCTGAGTGAGGTTCGCAGAACTGAGTGGGGTGCCGAACGGGGTAGCCCCGGCCACGAGCGTGGTGGTGCCCACCGAAGCGACCTTGGTCGCGCTCTGCCCCGAACTGTCGGCAAGCGAGACGAGAGGGCCGGGGCACGCCAGAGTCTGCGGGGAGGCATCGGGAACGACGGTGACGCTCGGCACGCCGTGTGACACCTGCGGCAGAGCAAGGGCACTGGCCGCGGTAACGGTGGCGACACCGATGGCGAGCACCACCACACCCGTCACAAGCCGTGCGCCCGTTTTCGCGTACCGGGTGCGAGTCGATGGCGAACCGGTCGATGATCCGGTCGCATTTTCGGCCCTGCCTGCTTTCGCGGCTGCTTTCGCATCTGCCTTGGCTTTCGCATTCGCGGCGGCATTCGCCCGCACGGCCGCCTTCACGGTACCGGCATCAGCGTTCTTCGGTGTTCGTGCCACGGTGCACCTCCTCGCCTGGGGTCGGGTTCATGCCGTCAGCGGCATGTTCGTCGGACTCGTTTGGCACGGCGACCTCGTTTGGCACTGCGGCGTCGTCAGCCGGTGCGGTCTCGCCGGGAACTGCGACTTCCTCAGCCACGGCAACCTCGTCGGGCACTGCGACTTCGTCAGCCACTCCGACCTCGTCGGGCACTGCGACTTCGTCAGCCACTCCGACCTCGTCGGGCACTGCGACCTCGTCGGGCACGGCGACCTCGTCGGGCACTGCGACCTCGTCGGGCACTACGACCTCGCCAGCCGGTGCGGCGGCGGTGTTGATGGTTTCGGTGTTGGGTGCGGTGTCGGTGTTGGGTGCGGTGTCGGACACTGCTCTCACGTCGACCTGTGTGGCGTCGGGCGCGACAGTCACGGCGGGCTCGGCGAGTTCGCCAGAGTCGACCGGTTCGGCCGGATTGGCCGGTTCGGCCGGATTGGCCGGCTCGACGACGGCATCGACAGGCACAGGCACCGGCTTCGGTTTGCGCGCGAAGAGTTTGCGACGTTTGGCCCCCGCAGTGGCCGCGGTAGCAACCGACGCGGCCGCAGGTGTCACGGCCTCGCCGACGGCTGCGACACCGGCGGAAACCGGGAGGCCGCTGGCGTCGTCGGCGGCGGCGACCGTGCCGATGGTCGGCGGGGCGTCGAGCCCGCCCGTCTTGTCGACGGCCGCACCTCCCGCGTCACCGCGCTGATCGTCTGGCACGCTGTCATCGGGCTCGAGCGGTTCGACTGGTTCGAGCGGTTCGACTGGCTCACCAGGCTGGTCGAGCTCGTCGACTGTGCTGGCCGCCCGCAGGCCATGGGCCTCGAGGCGCCCGGCTGGCAGTGCGAGAAGCAGCAGCAGCCCGAACACGATCGCCTGCACCAGAAGAACGACGAAGCCGATGGGAGTGCCCGTGTTGGTGGGGGTGGGCGCGGGAAGCGCCGAGAACCCGGGGGTGCCGGTGATCTGCCACAGCTCGCCTGCGAAGGTCTGCCCGATGGCGGTGAGGGAGGCATTGCTGTCGAAGGCGCTCGTGGCGCGCGCAACGACGGCCTGGGCATCCGGTGTCGCCGACGACGTGGTCGGCGAGAGAACGATGAACTCGACGCCGAGGTTCGCGAGCGCGACACTCGCGTCGGTACCACTGCGGGAGGCGAGGTTGCCGACGAGGGTCGAGAGGTTCTGCTCTGCTGCAGTGGGCTCCCCCGTCGTGGCAGCCAGGGTCGACTGGGTTTCGAGGGTCGCGCCGACGCCGTGCACGACGGATGCGGTGAGGCCTCCGTTCGCCTCGGCGCCGAGCACGAGCGTGCCGACCCGCGGGTTCGAGGCGGCCTCGGCCGTGACGAAAGCGGGCAGCGAAGCGCCCGTCGATGACCGAACGTCGCTTGTGGCGGTGAGAGTCGATGCGGCGACCGGAACCGCGAGTACCGCGACAGCGAGGGCCGCGATGACGGCGGGCAGGGCAGCGAGCCGGGTGAACGTGGCGAGGCCCATCGTGGCCGCCCCCACCAGCCCGAGCCAGTAGAGGCTGAGGCCGGCGCCCGGCCAGATGGTGACCTCGAACGAGCCGGAGGCCGACACCTGGATGAGAGTCGCGCCCACCGCAGTGGCGAAACCGAGGATGGCGAAGCCGATGGCCGCCGAAGCGCGCCACGACCGCGGCAGAAACAGTGCAGCGACCGCGATGAGGGCGAGCGGCACCAGGAGGAGCAGCGCGATGAACTGCAGCGTCTGCGAGTCGATGCCGAGGGTGCCACCGATGCCCGACCATCCGCCGAGCCCCTGCTCAGGAAGCCCGAGCAGCAGATCGGTGACGCTCACGGTGCCGTGTGCGTTCGGCAACCCCGGGTCGGCGAAGACGCCCCAGAGGTTGCCGCGCATGAACTGCTCGTACGCGAGCGGCGCCACCAGCAGCAGTGCCGGAATCGGCAGGCCGACGTACCGCATCACCGCCCGGCGGGCGAAGATCACCGACGCGAGCCAGAGCACCAGCAGGGCAGGCCAGAGCGAGGGCGCAGCAGCTGTCACCGCGGCGAACAGAAGCGAGGCGATGGCCGACGCCGACCACGACCGAGCTGCCGAAAGAGCCGCGAGCACGAGCCAGGGCAGCAGCAGATGCGCCACGATGGCGCCCACCTGCCCGGCGTCGAGTGCTGAAAGCAGGGGCGGCGCGATGGCCCACAGCACCGCGCCGAAGATGCGAAGGCCCGAGCGGTTCGTGAGCTTGGCGGCAGCGAACCACCCCGCCAGCGCGGCCAGCGGCAGCGAAACCAGGTAGAGCACGACGAGCGAGACAGAGGGCGACCAGAAGGTGATCGACCCGAACACCGCGAGAATGTAGCTGAAGGGGTCGGATGCCCCCACGAAGCCGAGCCCGAGATCACGCCAGCCGTAGCCGATGTTCGCCCACAGCCCGCCCACATCGGCGCTCAGCGGCAGAAACGAACCACCGGCGAGGGCTTTGCTGCCGAACAGCGGAAAGAACAGGGCGAACCCCACGACGAGTGCAGCGAGAACAATGGCCGCGCCGCCGGTGGAGAAGAAGTTGAGCTCTTCGCGGGAGCCGCGCGCCTGTGACAGCGCCAGCTCACGAACCAGCGCGTTGCGGCGCCTCACTTCGGCGCCCGGGATGCGCAGCGGTGCGACCGCACCCCAGCCGACTTTTCTGGTCTTCTTGATCGATCGCCGCGCAGCGCCGACCCGGCCGCTGAAGGCCGTTCTGAACGCGGCGGCGAACTCACCCGCAACGGCGCCGGGCTGCTTGCGCAGAACCTGGAACAGCGTGCGGAGCACCGCGAGCGGCACGAGTGACAGCCAGTGGAAGAACACGGTGAAGGCCGGGGCATAGACCAGGCGGCGATGCAGTTGCGCCGCACGACGAACCGACTGTCGACGCCGGCGCTGCGAGCCCTTGATGGAGGTGCCGGGGCCGGAGAGCCCGTCTCCGGCGGTGACGACCTTGGCCGCCGGCACCGCGATGACCCGGTGCCCCGCGAGGCGGGCACGAATAGAGAAGTCGAGGCCGTTGTCAGCCGTGGGCAATGCCGGGTCGAACCCGCCGAGGGCGTTCCAGACCGAGTGCCGAACCAGCATTCCGGCCGCACCGACACCGAGCACATCGCTCAGCCGGTCGTGCTGCGCCTGGTCGAGTTCGCGTTCGACGAGGGGAACGCTCGCCCCGAAGCGGGTGACCGACTCACCGAAACCCGCGATGAAGCCGCTGTCGTTCCATTCCATCTGCTTGGGCCCGGCAACCGCGACCGAGGGGTTGACCTCGACGGCGGCCAGAAGCGCGGCAAGTGCGTCGGGCTCGGGCGCCGTGTCGTGGGCGAGCAACCAGAGCCACTCGTCGTCTGACGCCGGCGGGCTGACCACACCGAGCGCGTGGTTCACGGCCACACCGAACGAGAGGCGGCTCGACGCCGACAGAAAACCCGTGGGCTGAGCCTCAGAGAGCAGCTTGGCGGTGCCGTCGGTTGATGACACGTCGACGACGACGAGGGATTCGGGTTGGCGTGTCTGGGCACGAAGAGCGTCGAGCGTACGTGAGAGTCGCTCGGCACCATTCTGGGCGACCAGTACAGCAGTTACTCGGGCTTGCATCCATTCGACTTTAGGCGCACACCCCTGTTGCGGGGGGCCGTGTTGTCGGCGCGCCGAGAACTGGCGGCAGTTTTACGCTCAGCCGGCCTGTTTGCGGAGCTTGCGGCGCTCGCGCTCAGAGAGCCCGCCCCAGATACCGAACCGCTCATCGTTGCTCAGCGCGTACTCGAGGCACTTGCTCTTCACTTCGCAGGTCTGGCAGATGCGCTTGGCATCTCGGGTCGAACCACCTTTTTCGGGAAAGAATGCTTCGGGGTCGGTCTGCGCACAGAGCGAGTCGGTCTGCCAGGCCAGCGGATTGTCGTCGGTCTGACGCACACCCGGTACGCCCAGTTCGACGGGGTCGACGAACCAGTTGTCAGGCACGCCTCCCGAGCGGAACTCTGCTGGCGACATATCACGCTCTCCCTTCTGACAGACTGCGACGTGCCGAGCCTGACTGATAACCCCTTATGACTAATTACACCGGTGTAGTTCCGATCAGTCAAGTCGCAGATCGTAAACCCTCAACCGCGCATGCAAGGTTCAGACACGACGCTATTTTGCAAATGCTGTGTCAGTTATCCGCCTGTCGTCGATAAACTGCCAGCATGCTGAAGAAAATCGTCTTGATCACCCTGCCGAACGTGGCCCCGTTCGAGTTCGGAGTGGTCTGCGAGGTCTTCGGCGTCGATCGCACTGATATGGGCGGCCCCGCCTTCGATTTTCACATCGTGACAGCCGAGCCCGGCCCCGTCACCACGAGCCTCGGGTTCGACATGGTCATCACCGAAGGGTTGGCTGCGGCAGCCGATGCCGACCTCATCGCCGTGCCGGCCCACATCATCGACGACCCGGTGCATCCGGAGGTCGTGCGCGTGCTCCGCGAAGCCGAAGCCCGCGGCGCCTGGATTCTCAGCGTCTGCAGCGGCGCCTTCACGCTGGCAGCCAGCGGTATTCTCGACGGCCGACGTGCGACGACGCACTGGATGCACGCCGAACGCCTCGCGAACGACTACCCCCTCACCGTCGTCGACCCCGACGTGCTCTTCGTCGAAGACCGTCGCGTCATCTCGAGCGCCGGCACCGCCGCGGGAATCGACGCCTGCCTGCACCTGGTGCGCACCGAACTCGGAGCCGCTGCCGCCAATGTCATCGCGCGCCGAATGGTCATCCCGCCGCAGCGCTCGGGCGGCCAGGCGCAGTACATCGCCGCGCCGGTGCCGGTGGAGGTCGGCGACTCCTTCGCGGCCGTCACGGCCTGGATGGTCGACAACCTCGGCCACGAACTCTCTGTCGACCAGCTGGCCCGGCGCGCGCTGATGTCGCCCCGCACCTTCGCCCGCCGGTTTCGGGCCGACCTCGGCACCACCCCCGCAGCGTGGCTCACCCGCCAGCGGCTGCTGCGCGCGCAGGTACTGCTCGAAGAGGGGGGCCTGGCGCTCGACCGGGTCGCCGCCGAGGCGGGCTTCGGGTCGGCGGCGGTCATGCGCCACCACTTCGCGAAAGTCCTCGGCACCACACCGGCGGCGTACCGGCGCACCTTCTCGTTGACGCCCGCCTGAGCGGCAGCCCGCGCTCGGCCGGCTGCCGTCACCGGTGCGGGTACCGGTTGGCCTGGTTCTAGGCGCCGGGCGCGGCGAGAAAGAGCTCACCCGTGCCGCTGAACGTGAGCGCACCTTCGTCAGGGGTGACGAAGAACGACTCCCCGCGCCGGGCGACAACACTGCCGGTCGTCGACGACACCGTCACCGAGCCAGCCGTGACGATCACGATCGCAGCACCCTGGGGGCTGTAACGGGCATCCAGCCCGGCCGTGGGCGTGATGCGCACGAGCACGAAGTCAGTGATGTCGGGCTGGTACTCCTGAACCCCGGGCACCGGATGCCCGGCCTCGAGATACGGCACGGGTGACGACTCGAACACCAGCACCGAGAGCAGTTCTGGCACATCGATGTACTTGGGCGTGAGGCCGCCGCGCAGCACATTGTCGCTCGCCGCCATCAGCTCGACGCCGAGACCCTTGAGGTAGGCATGGATGTTGCCGGCCGGCAGAAACAGCGCCTCGCCCTGCTTCAGCGTGACGCGGTTCAGCAACAGCGACAGCACAACACCGGCATCGCCCGGGTACTCGGCCGAGAGATCGCGCACCGTGGCGAACGCGGCACCGAACGGGCCCGACAGCAGCGCGGCCGTGGCCGCCGGCTCGCCGACGACCTCGGAGTCGGAGGAGGCACCCGGCCCGACGACAACACCGCCGACCAACACGGTGACCTGCTCGACCAGCGTCGCAACCTGAGCTCCACCGGAGAGCAGCCACTCGACGGCCGTCTTCAGCGCCTCGGCGGGTTCGCCGCGCAACTGGCTCGCGAGCGCCGCGAGCGGCTCGGGTTCGGGAAGGCTCTGTCGGGCATCCGCCTCGGTGAGGGCGGCGATGATGGCGCGAATCTCTGTGACGTCGCGAAACCCGCAGAGGGCTTCGAAGGTGTCGCTGAGCGCGTAGATGACCTCGGGCTTGTGCAGCGGGTCTTTGTAGTTGCGGTTCGGGGCGTCGAGGGCGAGCCCCGCGGCGTTCTCGCGGGCGAAACCCTCTCTCGCCGCAGCCAGGGTGGGATGCGCCTGCAGCGACAGCGGGCGCTCGGCCGCGAGGATCTTCAGCAGGTACGGCAGGTGTGTGCCACCAGTGGCGCGGGCGGGGTCAGCCGCGATCCAGGCCGCCAGGGTGTCGAACCCGCCCGTCTCAGCCGGGTCGACGATGCGGCTCGGTGAGCCGGGGTGCGCGCCCAGCCAGAGCTCGGCCTCCGGTTCGCCCGTGGGCTGGGAGCCGAGAAGGTCGCTGATCGCGCTCGGCGACCCCCAGGCGTAGTTGCGCGGGGTATTGGCGATCTGTACAAACATGGGTTACCTTCCGAAAAGTCTCTTGGACCAAACTACCAATGGGGTTTGTGCCGCTTCGCCCGGCGCTTAGGCTGACGGCCTAACTGCACGCAGTCGTGCACGAGTGCGAATGGATGATGCCCACAATGACAATGGTTTCGACAACGGCTTTCGAGCCACTGACCAGCGACTTCTTCGGCTACTCGAACCTGCTCACCGAGCGGGAGAAAGAGGCACTCGCGGCACTGCGCGAATACCTCGAATCCGAGGTCAAGCCGATCGTCAACGATCTGTGGGAGAAGGCAGAGTTTCCGCACCAGGTGGTCAAACGCCTCGCAGAGCTCGACCTCTACCGTTTCGCGTGGGAGGAGACCCGCACCTTTGCAAACTCGGCCGTCTTCCGCGGCTTCGTGGCACTGGAGCTCGCTCGCATCGACGCGTCGATCGCCACCCACGTGGGCGTTCACAACGGTCTCGCCATGGGCTCGATCAGCGTCGCCGGCTCGGCCGAGCAGCGTGCCGAATGGCTGCCGCAGATGGCGTCGGGCGACGTGGTGGGCGCCTTCGGCCTCACCGAACCCGACTCGGGCTCAGACTCGGCCCAGGGCCTTCGCACCGTCGCGACCCGCGACGAGGCAACCGGCGACTGGATTCTGAACGGCTCGAAGCGCTGGATCGGCAACGCCACCTTCAGCGACATCACCATCATCTGGGCCAAGAGCGCCGACGATGGCCAGGTGAAGGGCTTCATCGTGAAGACCGACACCCCCGGCTACACCGCCACCAAGATCGAGGGCAAGCAGAGCCTGCGCATCGTGCAGAACGCCGACATCACCCTCGAGAACGTTCGGGTTCCCGAGGCAATGCGGCTGCAGAACGGAAACAGCTTCCGCGACACCGCCGCGGTGCTCCGCCTGACCCGGGCAGAGGTGGCGTGGGCCGCCGTCGGCAACTCCATCGGTGCCTACGAAGCCGCCGTTCGCTACACCAAGCAGCGGGTGCAGTTCGGCAAGCCGATCGCCTCGCACCAGCTGATTCAAGACCTGCTGGTGAAGAGCCTCGGCAACATCACCGCGAGCCTCGCCATGGTGGTGCGCGTGTCGCAGATGCTCGACGAGGGCACCCAGCGCGACGAACACTCCGCCCTCGCGAAGGCCTATGCCACGGCGCGCATGCGCGAGACGGTGGCCTGGTGCCGCGAGGCACTCGGCGGCAACGGCATCGTGCTCGAGTACGACGTGGCCCGGCACTTCGCCGACGCCGAGGCGCTCTATTCGTATGAGGGCACCCGCGAGATGAATACCCTCATCGTGGGCCGCAAGATCACGGGGTTTGCTGCCTTCGTATAACGATTGGCGTGCGGGGGTGCCCACGAACAGAGGGCACCCACCGCGTGCTCGTACCCTTGAGGCAGATGAGCCTCACACCCACCCCCGCACCCCTGCCCCCGTTCGATTCGGTTCAGCACCGTCGAGCGACGATGACCGCCCCCGACGGCAGCCCGGCCGGCCGCATCCGCCTGGCGGGCTTCGTGCTCTTCACCGCTCTGGGTGGAGACGCCTGGCAGAGCCTCTTCGGCTGGCCCGCGTTCGTGGTGCTGGTGGTCGGGCTCACCGTTGCCTGTGCAGTGTCGCTCGCCCAGAGCGGCCGGCGCATCGCGCTACCGCGCTACTCCAAACCCCTTGTGGCCTTCGTGGTGCTCTGTGCGGTATCCCTGCTGTGGTCGCAGTACCCGGGTGCCACCGCGCTCGGCATCGCCGCGCAGTGGCTGGCCGCCCTCGCGGGTTTCTTCATGGCTCTCACCCTTACCTGGCTCGAGATTCTGCGCGCTCTCGGCACGGCTCTCCGATGGATGCTCGGCCTCTCGCTGCTCTTCGAACTCGCCGTGGCGGTCTGGGTTCGCCAGCCCCTGCCTGCACTGTGGCTGCTTGCGCCCGGCCAGACCCCACCGGCCGACTACCAATGGAGCACCGCGTCGCTGCTGAACGGCGGGCCCATCCAGGGCATCGTCGGCAACCGCAATCTGCTCGCCTTTCTCGTTCTGCTCGCGCTGATCGTGTTCGCCATCGAGTGGGTCGAGAAGACCCGCAGCACCTTCTCGAGCATCGCCTGGCTCGCGGTGGCGGTACTCGAACACGCCCTCACCCGTTCGGCTACCGTCTTGATGGCCACGGTGGCCGTGGCGTTTGTGCTGGCCATTGCCCTGGCCATTCGCCGGGTGGCGGTGAACCGGCGGCTGGTCATCTACCCGTTCGGCATCGCCGGGCTTGTGGGCCTGGCGTTCGCCATTCCGCACCTCTCCGACCGCCTGTTTCCGCTGCTCGGGCGCAGCAACGACCTCACCGGCCGTTTCGACATCTGGAACACGGTGCTCAGCCTGGCGTGGCAGCATCCGGTTCTCGGCTGGGGCTGGGTGAGCTACTGGGCGCCGTGGGTGGCGCCGTTCAAGGGCCTCATCGTCATCGACGGCACAGAGTACCTGCAGGCGCACAACGCCTGGGTCGACATCTTTCTGCAGCTCGGTTTCGTGGGGCTCTTCGTGTTCGGCTGTCTGATCGCCGCGACCGGGGTGCGGTCATGGTGGATGGCAGTCGACCCGCCCGGGCCGCTGGTGGGCGTGCCGACGCCATACCAGGCCATCGCCCTGCTGCCACTGCTGCTGCTCGCGGCCCTCGTCATTCAGAGCCTCACCGAGAGCCGCCTGCTTCTCGAGGGCAACTTTCTGCTGCTCGTGCTGCTCGCCACCAAGGTGAAACTCGACCCGCTGCCACTCGGGCCGCCACCGAGGTCGCTCGCAAGATAGGGTCGAGGCACCCCGATACTCAGGCGATGGCGCCGGAAAGGTTCAGCGTGACCGACCGAAACATCTCTTTCGCCCAGAACGGCGAAGACATCGTACTGTGGCGTGCCCTCAAAGACATCCAGGGTGGCACCTACATCGACGTCGGAGCCAACCACCCGACCATCGATTCGGTTTCGCGCAAGTTCTACGACGCCGGCTGGCGCGGGGTGGCCATCGAGCCGAACCCCGAGTACGCCTCGCTGTACCGAGTCGAACGCCCGGGAGACGCGGTGTACGAGGCGATCGCCAGCGACGTCGACGCCCCGAGCGCCCAGATCCACCTCATCGATGGTACTGGCCTCTCGACGATGATCGACGAGTACGGCGAGGAGGCGGCGGCGGCCGGCTGGTCGGTGCACGACGAGACGGTGCCAGTGGTCACCCTGAACCAGACCATCGAAGAGTCGGGGCTCGCCGACCGCGACATCCACTTTCTCTCGGTCGACACCGAGGGCGCAGAGGCGTTCGTGCTCGGCTCCATCGATTTCAGCCGCTACCGCCCGTGGATCCTTGTGATCGAAGCCACGGCGCCCAACTCGACCCGCCAGGTGCACGGGTCGTGGCAAGACACCGTCGAGCGTGCCGGCTACACCTTCCAGATGTTCGACGGCCTCTCTCGCTACTACCTCGCCGACGAACGGGCCGAACAGATCGGCACAGCGCTCACCTACGCGGCCAGCGTCATCGACGACTACGCCCGCATCGACAGAATGGCCCTCGAAGAGCAGTGCACGGCGACACAGGATGCCCTGACCTCCCTCACCGTTCGTGAACAGCAGCTCGCCGTCGACCTTGAGCGCGCAGAGAAGCGGTCTGCCCTCCTCGCGAGCGAACTCGAGCAGACCCAGGCAACTGCCGCACGATCCGCGGCCCGGGAGGCCGAGCTCGGCGCGCTGGTCGCCGAGCTGCAGCGCACCCTCTCGTGGCGCGTCACGAAGCCGCTCCGCGGCATCCGGAGCCTCACGCAGAAGCGCTGACGCCTGTCGGTGCAGAGGGCCGCTCAGCGGCGCCTCGCACCGATCAGTGCTCGAACGACTCGCGGAGCGCCAGAATTCCGTCAGCGGCGCCGCCGTCGAAGACCACGTTTCCGTGCGAGAGCACGACGACCCGGTCGCAGAGCTCTTCGACCTGGCCGGCCGAGTGGCTCACCAGAATGATGGTGCGGCCCTCGGCCTGAAACTCTTTGATCTTGTTCATGCACTTCTCTTGGAACGGCTCATCGCCCACGGCGAGAACTTCGTCGACCAGAAGAATGTCAGGATCGACGTGCACCGCGATGGCGAAGGCCAGCCGCACGTACATGCCGGAGGAGTAGAACTTCACCTGCGTGTCGATGAACTCCTCGATCTCGCTGAAGTCGAGAATCGACTGAAAGTACTCGTCGGTTTGGCTCCGGCTGAGACCCAGAATCGCACTGTTCAAGTAGACGTTCTCACGGCCAGTGAGATCAGGATGAAACCCGGCACCCAGCTCGAGCAGCGCGGCCAGTCTCCCGCGTCGTTCAACCGAGCCGTCATTGGGCTGAATGATTCCGCCGAGCACCTTCAGAAGCGTGCTCTTACCCGACCCATTCGCCCCGACCAAACCAATGGTCGAGCCGGCTTTGATATCGAATGAAACATCACGCAGGGCCCAGAAGTCGTCTTTGTGTTTATTCGAACGACCGAAGTTCACGATGCGCTCTTTGATGGATTTGTCTTTGCGGATGACAAACCGTTTCGAAACGTTCGTGGCGCGCACGACGACCGGAGCGTTGGCTAGAACTGGCATCAGATCTCCTGGGCGAAATTGCCCTGCAGGCGTGAGAACACGCGCTGGGCGATGAAGAGCACGATGAGCCCGGCGATTGCCGCACCGAGTAGCTGCAGATCCATATAGTGCGGCCAGGCCTGCGGGGGAATCACGCGATCGTCGATGGTGCGCGTTTCACTGCCCGCCTTCCACAAGCCTCGCTGAAACGCGAGCATGGCGATCGAAATGGGATTCAGGAGATACACATCGAGCAGCCATGCATGGCTTGCTGCTGCGTCAGTGATCAGCTTCCACGAATACACAATTGGAGATGCCCAGAAGAGCAGCAACATCGCCACTTCGACGAGGTACTGAATGTCACGGAGATACACGTTGAGTGCCGAAAGCAGAATCGCGAGAGCGATTCCCCAGATGAGAACGATCGCTACACCGGCGGGAACATACAGCAGATTCAGTGACACCGGGAATTGACCCAGCGCAATGATGGCTATGAGCAGAATGCCAAGCTGGATGAGAAAGTTGAAGACGGCTGAGCCGGTAGCCGCAAGCGGGAAAATCTCTCTGGGCAGATAGACCTTCTTGATGAGGCCGGCATTCGTGACAATCGACGAAGTGCCCGTTGTGATGATCTCGCTGTAGAGACCCCACAGGGTGAGCCCGGAGAAGACGAAGATGGCGAAGTCGGGAACACCGCGCGATGCCTGAAGCACCTGGCCGATGAAGACGTAGTAGATGAGCAGTTGCGTAAGAGGCTTCACCAGGCTCCAGAAGAACCCCAATGTGCTGTCTTTGTACCGCGATTTCAGCTCACGCCTGATGAGCAGGTCAAGCAACTCCCGATGGGAAACGATCTCCTTCACCGCAGCAACAAAACCACCGAATGATTGTGGGCCTGCGTTGACCGATACTTCGAAGGGAAGTTGGGCCAATCGCTCGGCTCGTACTTCGGCTTGGGTCGCCATGTGTCTCCGTTACGTGAAAGATGTCGGGTGCATCCACCGCCAAATACTACGCGGTGTGTGCTGGTAATTAGCTTGTGGCGCTGGCGTTTGCGAGGCGGGTGTCGAGTTCGAAGTACCGCCACAGCTCATCGGCGTAGTCAGACCAGCCGCGGGTCGACAATCCGGCCGATTCGGCCACGAGCTTCGCGTGCAGCTCGTCGTCGAGCAGACCGGCCTTCATTCCCCGGTACACGTCGTCGTCGTCGCGCGGGTCGACCAAGATGGCGCCGCCTGCCGCCGCGATCTCTTTCATGCTGCCGAAATTCGAGGTGACAACCGGGGTTCGGGCCGAGAGCGACTCGCCGACGGGCAGCCCGAAGCCCTCGTTCAATGACGGGAAGACACTGACCCGAGCGAGCCGATAAGCACTCCAGAGCAGAGCGTCGGAGATGGCCGAGATGGCCCGCACAGGCCATCCGTCGCCCTGCAGTCGTTTCAGCTGTGCGCGGAACTCGTCGCCGTGCCAGCCGTTGCCGCCAATGAAAACCAGCTGAAACTCGATGCCGTCGCGCCAGAGCCGCTCGGCCGCGTACAGCACGGCAAGGTGATTCTTGCGGGGTTCGTGACTGCCCACCACCAGCATCATGGGCGCGTCTCCGGTCAGCAGAGCGGCACGGGCCGCCTCGAAGTCGGCCGCCGAGACCTCTTCGGCAACGCTCGGCAGCAGCAGCGGCTCGATAGCCGGGCCGGTGAGCCCGGCACCGGAGAGCATGCCGCGCCAACCGCGGTACTCGGTGGCAGCGGCCTCGGAGATGGTCGAGACGCGGTCGAAGTGCGCGAGAGCTGCGAGATTCTTCGAGAACGCCGCCGACATACCAGCACCCACGGTCTCTGATGAGGTGAGGGGCACACAGTCGAAACCGATGACGTTGGTGCGGTTGCCCGAGAATTCGGCCAGGCACGAGATGCGCGCCGTACGGTCGTCTTCGATGGCGAGCTCTGGCAGCACGTAGATGCTCTTGAACGGAATGGTGAGAACCCACGTCTTCGGCCGCGCGAGGTGCGGGGCCGAACCATAGAGCGCGTTCTGCTGCTCGGGCTCGGTGAGGTGACGAAGCCCGCTGTAGCGACGATCCCAGCCCACCAGTTCGACGCCCGGCCGATCTTTCCAGTACCCGATGGTCTGCCGAACCACGCGCTGGATACCCGTGGCCAACCCTGTGCGTGCCGTGTGGTGCACGTCGAGAACGACCGCACCCGTCACGATGCGTACCGCGACGGTTCGGTTGGGCGCGAGCAGGTGTGTGCTGCGGGCGGCGACCTGGGCGAGTGCCTGGCGGGTGCCGTTCAGCACGGCATCGCGACGAAACTTCTCGTACGTGTCTGTCTTCGGAAACTCGGCTGACACGGCGGCAAGTGCCAGCCACAGCAGCTCGCTGTCTGCCCCGATCGACGTGGCCAGCGTGTCGAGGTAGCCAGAGGTGGTCTCGTCGGCAGGCAGCGGGGTGCCGATGGCATCGGCAAGAACGCGAAAACGGGCGGTGAGGGCGTGGCTCATGAGGCATTCTCCAACGGTTCGACGAGTTCGTGCCAGAGTTCGGTGGCGTAGTCGTTCCAGGTGCGAGGCACGCGGGCGCGGGCCTCGGCGGCGAGGCGTTCGCGTTCGACGTCGTCGGTGAGCAGCAGGCGCATGGCATCGACGATCGACTGGTCGTTGCGGGGGTCGACGGTGAGGCATCCGCCGCCGTCGGCGATCTGCTGGGTACTGCCGTAGTTCGACGTGATCGACGGAACCCCCATGGCCAGAGACTCTGCAACGGGCAACCCGTACCCCTCGTGGGTCGAGGGGAAGACGGTGAACCGGGCGGCCCGGTACGAATCGATCAGCACGTCGTCGCCCGCCCCGCGCAGCACCTCGATGGCGTGCCCGGCCTTCGCGAGGCGCTTGGCCTCGTGGTCGATGAGGCGGGTGTAGTCGCTCTTGCCGCCGCCGATCATGCGCAGCGTGAACTGCAACCCCTCACGCCAGAGCGTCTCGGCGGCGAACAGAACGGCCAGCAGGTTCTTGCGCGGCTCTTGGTTGCCCACCATCAGAACGAGCTTCTCCGGCTGGTCTGTGGGCGCCGATACGGATGCCCCGCGAGCCGGGCTCTGCACTGCCAACGTGACACAGCCGACCACCGGCGCACCCACGCCCTGAGACACGAGCGCGCTTGCGAACCCGCGAAACTCGCCCGCCGCCGCGTCGCTGATGGCCACGACACGCGTGGCATTCTTCACGATGGTGAGGTACTTCGAGAACTTCTCTGTCTCATGGCTCGAGATGAGGTCTGCGCTGGCAATGGGAATGGTGTCGTAGCCGATCATTGCCGTCTGGTTGCCCGAAAACCGGGCCAGGGCCGAGAGCTGCGGCCAGAGGCCGCCGTGCGCCACCTCGGGCAGCACAACGGTGGTGCGGAATGGCACCACGATCTGCGGCACGAAACCCGCCGGAGTCATGCCGTCGGGCTTCGGGTGACCCGCCATCTCGGCCTTATGGGCGTCCCACTCGAGCACACGCCTGAGTTCGATGGGTGCGAGCGTTCGAAAGGCGTTGTCGCCGTCAGACCAGCAGGCGAGCACCATCGGGTGCTCGCCGTTCCACCGGCTCATCGTCTCGCGCACGACGCGCTGAATTCCTGTGTTGTGGTCGAATCGGGCACAGAAGTCGACGTCGACCACAGGCCGGTCGGTGACCACCCGCATCTCGAGCTCGAGGGTCTGCAGCCGCACACCCGAGTGATAGCTTGCGTCGAGCACGGCCGACAGCGCCTGCTGCCCCTCAGAAAGGCTGAGCGCCCGCCGAGCCCGGAGAACCAGCTCGGTGTTGGGAAACGAGCCGGTGAGAGCCACCAGCACCAGCCACAGTTCACTGTCGAGCCGCGAAGCCTGCACCCGGTGCACGAGAGCGCCGAGCAGCACACCGAGACCGCGCTCTGCCAGCGCCTCACCCTCGGACTGGTCGTCGAACAGTTCGCGGGCGGCGGCGAGCAACCGGCTCCTCAGAGCCGTGGTAGCCGAGGGCAGCGCGTGGTCGGGAGCGGGTTCGTCGAGCAGGAAGCTCACGAGGTCGATCCGCCGCGCGGCCGGCGCGAGAGTTGCAGGTGGCGAACCCACCGCAGCGGCTTCGTCACGCGCCACGACAGCGTCTGCTGAATGGCATTCACCACAGACGACTCGTAGTGAACCGCGAGCAGCCAGCGATCGGTGGCACGGTTTGCGATCTCGTCGAGTTCGCCCTGCAGGCGGTCGCGCTCGTCTTCGAGCACGCGGAGGCGGTTCGTCACGACGGCAAGACGCTCGTCAGCAGTATCTTCTGGCACCGCACAATTATAGGCGCGGGCCCTTCGCGGTGTCGTCGGTGCGGGTTCGGGGTGCATGTGGAGGGCGCGGCACGTGCGGCGCGCTGGCGGTCGCCTCTGCGGCATCGTCGTTCTCGAAGATCGCCACGGCGGCAAGCTCGGCCTTCTGCTCTGCACCCACTACGGCGTGACCGCGGTGGTGGCCGAAGACCCAGTAGCGGTAGAGCGCGAAGCGGAAGAGTGTTGCGAGTCCCGTTCCGATGAATTGGCCCGAAATGTTGTCGGCCAGCAGCGAGGTGAAACCAAGAACGTAGTGCGAGAACCACAGGCACAGCAGGTTGATCAGCAGGCCGGAGACAGCCACGACAGAGAACTCGAGCAGCTCTTTGACGTAGTTCGTACGACGATGCTCCCTGAAAGTCCAGTAGCGGTTGCCGAACCACGTCACGATGGTTGCGGCTGCGACGGCGGCAACTTTGGCCCCGAGGGGGCCGGAGAGCAGATGCTGGTCGCCGAGGCCGCCGACGAGCAGCCAGTTGAACACGGCAAAGTCGACCACGAAGCCAATGCCGCCCACCACACCGAACTTGAGCAGGTAACGCAGCATTTTTGTGTAGAACGCAGCGACGAGCGCTGTAACCCTGTTACTCACCGTTTGTGTTGCTCACCATCTGAGTTGCTCACCATCTGTGTTGCCCACCATCCGTGTCACTCACCGTCTACTTGCACCCCGCCGCGGTCAGAGCCGTCGTCGTCGTGTTCATCATGGGCGTGGTCTGGATGACCGGGGGCCCGTACACACCGCCGACGCCGCTGAACGACGCCGTCACCGTGTTGGTCTCGCCCGGCTTCAGGTTCACCAGAAAACGTGCGACCGGTCGACCCAGATCGCTCGCCGACGATCGTACCGCAGCACTCACACTCGTGGTGCCCGCGACTTGCTCACCGGTCGAGGCGCCGACCGGCCCGTAGATGTACACCTCGGTGCTCACCTGCGTTCCGCCGAAGTTGCCACCGACCACGAAGCGAGGAAGAGTCTCCGATTCGGCCACCGTCATCGTGGAGTGCAGGGTGACGGTCTCGGTGAACGTGGGGTTGGTGGGGTTCGTGCAGACATCGGTACTCAGGTCGACGTGCGACTGGATCCAGTAGTCGGCCTTAGAGGTCGTGACGTCACGAAAGTAGGTACCGACCAGAGTCGACTTCGCGTTGTCGGTGGGCAACACACCCTGGAGCGGTGAACTGGCGATGAGCTTCTGTTCGGCCGGAATCGGGCTCCACGCCAAGATGTTGCCCGAGTCGATGCCTTTGTTCACCGCATCGATGAGGGTCTGCGGGTCGGCGCTCGTGCTGGTGATCCCCGAGAACACTGTCGCCGCGGCATCTTTGAAGAACGCGTCTGACCCGGTCTCGATGTCGAGCGGAGGAAAGCGCAGGTAGATATCGTGCAGCAGCAGCGGCACAGCGTTGTCGGCGGTGATCTGCTCGCCAGAGGTGAGGGTCATCGGCCCGGTTGCCTTCAGAAGGTACGACAGCGCGATCGGGTCGATCGAGATGACGCCATCGACCGTTCCGCCCTTGTACTTCTGCCAGAAGGCCTGGATGGTGAGCGCTGCGGTGGGAAAGTCGGGCCGTGCGGTCGACCAGTTCAGGGTCGACACCACGCCGGTGCCGAAGATGTTCTTCACGTTCTGGTCGATGTCTCGCACAGGGCCGTCGGTGAGGGGGAAATCCTGGCTCGACGCGTGGTCTGTGAGCGCGAAGGCCCCATTGTCGACCGTGAGCATCGAGAGCGACGCGGGGCCGCCGCCAAGGCCGGTCGTCTCGGCGTTGTTGAGAAAGGCGAGAACGTAGTGCCTCGGCCCGTTCATGCCCAGCATGCTCTGCACGGTGGCGACGGTGCTGCGTACGGTACCGATCTCGGTGTGCGCCTTGCCGAGCGCGGTGACGAGCTGTGTCTTCGCCGACGAGATCTGGCTGACCGTGCCATCGGTGGGGATGGCCGAGATGGTGGCCACATTCGCCACGATGGCCGCGTCGGCCGACGCGAGCGTCGCATCCCCACTCGTCAACAGGGCGACGTTGAGCTTGCCGTCGACCGGCTTCAACGACGCGGGCGTGAGCGTCTTCGAGAAATCGACGACGGGCAGCAGCACCTGGCTGCCGATGCTGTCGAGCGAGCCCGAGAGTTCGCGTACGGCGGTGAGGTTCGGGCCGACCACCGGCACGATCTCGGCCAGCTTGTAGAGCGGGTCGTTCGTGTAGGTCGCGGCGTCGTGTGCGTGGCCTGCGAAATCCGTCGCCGATGCCGAGAGAGCGCTGACATTGAGACTCGACAGTTGCGACTGGATCTGGGTCACCGAGGCCTGTGCGGCCTCGAGCGATGACCTGGCCTGCAGCACCTGATTCGCCACGTAGCCCACCACGCACGCCAGAGCGATGACCAGCACGGCAACAGAGCCGCCGACAATCAGCCGGCGACGCCGCTTGGGTGACGTTCTCCGTCTGTCGCGCCGACGGGTGGGCTCGACCGTCTCGCCGCTCAGAGCGGCAGGCTGGCCAGCGGGGCCGGGGTCGGCAGACCTCGTCGCATCGGGCCCTTCGGGCTCAGTGGGTGGGGTGGCGATGGCTCAGCACTCCTGGGGTCGGCGGCAGGTTGCCCCACTGTAGCAAGGGCTGCCTCCGAATCAGCCTCGAACGAGACGGCGTCGCACAACCCGCCAGGCGGCTTTCGAGGCGGCAGGAACACCCATCTCCCGAGACCGAGCAACGAAGAACCGTGCCAGTGGCACCACCTTTCGGGCCTTGAACACGAGAGAGTTCTCACGAGCGCGGGTTGCGGCAGCACGGGCGCTGACGGCCTGCCACCATTCGGCGAGCAACCGGTCGGCGTCGGCCGCGGGGCGGGCCGTGGCCTCGGGGTGGGCCGTGGCGGCTCCGGATGCCCGGGCCGCGACCGACGCGGCGAGCGGTTCCACGAGGGCGGCCCAGAGGTCGGCGGCGTAGTCGTTCCAGGTGCGGAAAGTGCGGGCCAGGGCCTCGGCCCGCAGCGTTTCGTAGAACTCGTCGTCGCTCAGCAGGCGGCCCATGGCGAGTTCGAGCGCATGGTCGTCGCGAGCATCGATGGTGAGGCATCCGCCCCCCTCGGCGATCTCAGCCAGGCTGCCGTGGTTCGACGTGATGACGGGGGTGCCGAGGGCCAGCGACTCGGCGACCGGCAGCCCGAAGCCCTCGTGCAGCGACGGAAAGACCGTGAACCGGGCCTGCCGGTACGAGTCGAGCAGAACGGTGTCGTTCGCGCCCCGCAGAACCTCGACGTCGAGGCCGGCCGCCCGGGCGAGCCGAACATCGTCGTCGAAGCGCTTGACGGCGGCCGCACCGCCGCCGCCGATGAAGCGCAGGCGGAATCGCGCGCCCGAGGAGGCCAGCCGACGAGCGGCGAACAGAATGGCGTCGTGGTTCTTGCGCGGCTCGAGGCTGCCGACCACGAGCACGAGGGGCAGCTGATCGGCGGCCGCCAGTTCGCCGGGCTCCCCCGACGCTGACCGGGCCGCGGCCGACGGCTGCCCACCGGCGGTCACCGCGCTCCGCACCGAAGCCGACGGCGCGTTCATGGCCAACGGCACCGCCACGACGTCGGGACCCGGCAGCCCCTGGGCGCGAACGGCGTGCACGAAGCCCTCGAACTCGGCCGCAGCCGACGCGCTCACGCCCGAGACCCGGTGCGCGTACTTCACCACCGTGAGAAAACGCGCGAACCGCTCGATCTCCTCACTTGCCTGGCCCTGAGCGCTGACGAAGGGAATCATGTCGTGACCCACGAGACCCATGCGGTTGCCGCTGACGGCGGCGAGGGCCGCGAGCGCCGCAGCCGTCTCGGGCTGCGCCACCTCGATCTCGACGATGACCGAGCGAACCGGCACCACGATCGTGTCGCGGGCCGGGTCGTGCGGCTCGCGCTCCTGGCGCTCGGCAAGGCTCAACGAGTGATGCGCGGCCCAGTCGGTGACCCGGGTGACCTCGCGGCCGGTGAGGCGCCGAAGCGCCGTGCCGCTGTCGTTCCAGCAGACCAGGGCGAGAGGATGAACGGGGTTCCAGCGCGAGACCGTTTCGCGGAGCACGCGCTGCACGCCGGTGTTGTGGTCGAAGCGCCCGCTGAAGTTGGCGTCGACGACGGTGGCGCCTGTGAGCAGCTCGAGCGGGGCATCCGGTGTCGCCGCGCGTTCGACGACGGGCTCGAGCGCGTCGAACAGGGCCGCGAGCTCGACACCCTCAGCGGCCAGCGCGAGGGCCCGGCGAACCGCCCGCACCTCGTCGATGGTGGGGAAGACGGTACTGAAACCCACGATGGCGAGCCAGATGTCGGCTTCGTCGAGCGACGAGCGGAGCTGCCGGGCCAGCGCGGCGGCAAGCTCACCCGCGGCAGAGTGGGAGTGCGCGGTTGCCGGCAGGATGACGGTCGCGATCTGGCGCAGCCGCCCGGCCAGGGCAGCGACCGAAGCGGCACCCGCCGCCCCCTTCACGACAGTGCCCCTCAGCGGAAGTAGACGGTCGCCTTCAGGCACGTCAGACTCGGTCGGGGCATCCACCATGGAATACTAGTTGATCGGGCCCAGTAGCATGGGCTATCGCAGAAGCCCCTGACACAGACAACGAGGAATCATGCCCCGCGCTCTCATCACCGGAATCACCGGCCAAGACGGCCTCTATCTCGGAGAACTTCTCCTGTCGAAGGGCTATGAGGTCTACGGCCTCATTCGCGGCCAAAACAACCCCAAGCGGGCACTGGTCGAGAAGACCCTGCCCGGCGTGCACATTCTCACCGGCGACCTCACCGACCTGTCGAGCCTCATTCGCGCGCTCGAAGCAGCGAAGCCCGACGAGTTCTACAACCTCGGCGCCATCTCGTTCGTCGCGTACTCGTGGGAGAACGCCAGCCTGACCACCGAGGTCACCGCCAAGGGTGTTCTGAACGCCCTCGAAGCCGTGCGCCTCTACTCGGGCGACGAGCCCGCGAAGGTTCGCTTCTACCAGGCCTCCTCGAGCGAGATGTACGGCAAGGTGCAGACCGTTCCGCAAGACGAAGACACACTTCTCTGGCCGCGTTCGCCGTACGGCGTCGCCAAGGTCTTCGGCCACTACATGACCATCAACTACCGCGAGTCGTACGGCATGCATGCCTCGAGTGGCGTGCTGTTCAACCACGAGTCGCCCCGCCGCGGCCCCGAGTTCGTCACCCGCAAGGTGTCGCAGGCCGTCGCCCGCATCTCGCTCGGGCTGCAGAAGAGCATCGTGCTCGGCAACCTCGACGCCCGCCGCGACTGGGGCTTCGCCGGCGACTACGTCGAGGCGATGTGGCTCATGCTGCAGCAAGACGTGGCCGACGACTACGTCATCTCCACGGGTGAGACGCACTCCATCAAAGAGCTGCTCGAGAAGGCGTTCGCCGTCGTCGGAATCACCGACTGGGAGCAGTACGTCGAGCAGAACCCCGAGTTCATGCGCCCCGCCGAGGTCGACCTGCTCATCGGTTCGAGCGCGAAGGCCACCAAGGCCCTCGGCTGGAGCCCCAAGGTCGGTTTCGAAGAACTCGTGAAGATGATGGTCGAGAACGACGTCGTCGAGCAAAAAGCTCTGGCCGGTCTCTAGACCCGTGCCCGTTGCACTGATCACCGGCATCTCAGGCCAAGACGGGTCGTACCTCGCTGAGGCCCTGCTCGCCGACGGCTACGAGGTGCACGGGGTCGTGCGAAACAGTACCGAAGAGAACCTGCGGGCTCTCGGCGAGCGCCCGGGCCTCACGCTTCACGAGGTCGATCTGCAGGCACCGGATGCCCTCGAGAGCCTTGTGGCGGCCGCTCGCCCCGACGAGCTGTACAGCCTGGCGGCCGTCAGCAGTGTTTTCGCGTCGTGGCAGAATCCCGTGCTCACAGGGGCTGTGAACGGCCAGGTGGTGGTGCGGCTGCTCGGCAGTGCGTACGCGCTGCAGGAGGCCGGGCATCCTGTGCGCCTCGTGCACGCGTCGAGCGCCGAGATCTTCGGGCAGGCCGAGGTCACCCCGCAGACCGAGACCACCGCCATCAGGCCGTCGTCGCCCTACGGCGCGTCGAAGGCGTACGCGCACCTGTCGGTGGGCGTGTTCCGTGGCCGGGGGCTGCACGCGTCGAACTGTATTCTGTACAACCACGAGTCACCACGCCGCCCCGAGGCCTTCGTGACACGCAAGATCACGGCCGGGGTGGCCCGCATCAGCCGCGGGCTGCAAGACCGGCTCGAACTCGGCAACCTCGACGCCCGCCGCGACTGGGGCTGGGCACCCGACTACGTCGACGCGATGCGCCGGGCTGCCGGCGCCGAGACAGCCGGCGACTTCATCGTGGCCACCGGCGTCTCGCACACCATCGGCGATTTTCTCGACGCCGCGTTCACCCGGGCCGGTATCGACTCCTGGGCCGACCTCGTCGTGGTGAACCCCGAATTCGCTCGCCCGGTCGACCCGGCAGAACAGCTGGGCGACGCCTCGAAGGCGCACACCGAACTCGGCTGGCAACCGTCGGTGAGCTTCGACGAACTCGTTTCGCGCATGGTCGACAACGATCTAGCGCTGCTCGACGAGTGAGCGGCAGAGAGCCCGCGCCCGCTCTGCGCGTGCTGGTCGATGCAACCGCGATTCCCGCCAACCGCGGCGGGGTGGGCCGGTACGTCGACAGCGTCATTCCCCTGCTCGCCCGCGACGGCATCGACGTTGTGGTGGTGTGCCAGCAGCGCGACCGGGTGTTCTTCGAGGCCTCGGGCGTCGGAAGCGTCGTGACGGCGCCCGCGTGGGCGGAGCGCACCGCGCTGCGGTTCGTGTGGGAACAGACCGGGCTGGTTCGGCTGGCCAGAGCAGCGGGGGCGGCGGTCATCCACTCGCCCCACTACACCTTTCCCGTTTTCACGAGGGCCGCACGCGTGGTCACCGTGCACGACCTCACCTTCTTCACCGACCCCGCGGTGCACGGCAGGGTGAAGCGCCTGTTCTTTCGCGGCTGGATCCGTGCGGCCGCTCTCGCGCGCGTCACCGTTGTGACGCCGAGCGTCGCCACCGCGAACGAGTTCACCCGCATCACGCGGGCGCGATCAGCACGCGTGTTCGCCGCGCCGCTCGGGTACGACCAGAACGTGTTCCACGTGCCCACCGCCGACGACATCGCGGCGTTCCAGAAGACACTCGACCCTCAGCCGACCTCGTGGATCGCGTTTCTCGGCACTCTCGAACCGCGCAAGAATGTGTCTGCCCTTGTGCGCGGCTACGTCGAGGCCGTCTCGGCACACGCCCCCGCAGACCGCCCGGCGCTGCTGCTCGCCGGCGGCCCCGGCTGGGATTCGTCTGTCGCCGACACCGTGGCCGCAGCCGTGGCGAGCGGCTTCGACGTGCGCACCCTCGGCTACCTGCCGCTCGACGACCTGCGCTCGCTGCTCGGCGGGTCGCTGCTCACGGCCTACCCGAGCCTCGGCGAGGGCTTCGGCCTTCCCGTGCTCGAGGCCATGGCGAGCGGCTCGTGCGTTCTCACCACCCGGCGGCTCTCGCTGCCTGAGGTGGGCGGCGACGCGGTCAGCTACTGCGATGTCGACCCGGGTAGCATCGGGCGTGCGCTGGCGGAGCTTCTGGATGATCCTGCCGAGAGGCGCCGGCTGGCCCGTGCTGGCGCGGCACGTGCCGAGGGCTTCACGTGGCAGGCCTGCGCTGACCGGCATGCAGTGGCGTATCGCGCCGCCGGGCATCCATCGACACAGCTGACGACCGAGAAGAAAGGCCCCCGATGACCGGCACCGTGGCCCTCGTGACCGTGAGCTATTTCTCTGAAGACGACGTTCTCAGCTGCCTGGCCTCGGTGCCGGCAGCGGCAGCGTCGACCGCCCGGTCGGGCCTCGAGCTCTGCGTCGTGAACAACGCCGCGTCAGACCCACTCAGCGCACTCGAGGGCACCGGCGCCTCCGTGCTGACGCCCGGCACGAACCTCGGCTACGGCGGCGCCGTGAACTTCGCGGCAGCCACCCTCGGCCCGGAGGTCGAGTGGATTCTGGTCACCAACCCCGACGTGCAGTTCGAGCCCGGCAGCGTCGACGAACTGATGCGGGTCGCCACGGGCGACGAACGCATCGGCGTGGTCGGCCCCCGCGTGACGAACGACGACGGCACCATCTACCCGTCTGCCCGTGACCTGCCCTCTCTCACCTCGGGGGCTGGTCACGCTGTGTTGCACCGCGTCTGGCCGGCGAACCCGTGGTCGAAACGGTACCTGCGTGCCGACAAGTCGGCCACGACCGGCACCGACCCCGTCGCCGCGGGCTGGCTCTCCGGCTCGTGCATGCTCGTGCGTCGTGCCGCCTTCGACGCCGTCGACGGCTTCGACCACCGCTTCTTCATGTACTTCGAAGACGTCGACCTCGCCGAGCGCCTCGGGTTGGCCGGCTACTCGGTGCTCTACGTACCCACCGCCACCGTGATGCATGCCGGGGGCACCAGCACCCGCAGCCACTCGGCAGCCATGCTGAAGGCGCACCACCACAGCGCGTACCTGTACCTCGCGAAGCGGTACCACGAGTGGTACTACCTGCCCGTGCGGGTGGCGCTTCGGGTGGGGCTGGGGCTCCGATCCGCACTGGGCCAGAAGACGAAGTGAGCACCATGATCAACCGCCTCAACCGCATTGACCGAACCGTCACAAGCATTCTCTTCTGGGCGCTACTGGCTGGTGGACTCGCGCTGCGCATCGCCCTGCTCTTCACAAATGCATTTCACGTCGACTCCGACAATGCCATCGTTTTCTTAATCGCAAAGCATATTTCCGAGGGCAACATCACGTGGTTCTTCTGGGGCCAGTCGTATGGCGGCACGCTGCTCGAATTCGTCGCAGGCGGCGCCATGCTCATCTTCGGTGCGCACTTCGAGGTGCTCTCGGTCGTCGGGGTGCTTTTTCTCGTCGCGGTCGCCGTACTCGTGCGATCGATCGCCACTCGCGCGTTCGACAACCGCACGACCGGCAACGTGGCCGGCACGCTCTTCTGGTTCTCGGGCTACTGGACAATGCGTGTCGGAGTGAGCGAGCCGGGGTTCTACGGCCCCAGCCTGTTTCTCGGCCTGCTGACACTCTGGCTGGCCTTGCAACCGAAAGATGCTCGGTTGAGCGCCTTGCGCTGGGCTCTGCTCGGGCTCGCGGCCGGTCTCGCCCTCTGGCAATCACCGATGGGCGCGGCGCTGGCCGTTCCCGGGGTTCTCATCGCGCTCGCGCGCCACCGTTCATGGCGGCACTGGCTCGTGGGGATCGCCGCAGCGCTAGTCGGCTCACTGCCGTGGATCATCAACTTCACCCAGAATCTGTCAGCGTCAGTGCGTCCCACCGGCGTCAGCTGGAACCTTTCGTCGCTTCGCAGCTTCGTCACCATCTTCACGCAGGTCGTTCCGATGGCTTTCAGCCAACTCGAAACCGTTCCGCGGTACACCATCGGAGCAATTGCGATCGGGCTGCTGGTACTCGCCGCGGTGCTGGCAGTGAGGGGTTTTCGCCAACACAACTACTGGCTCGGCGGGCTCGTCGCGAGCTCACTGCTCGTCATTGCCGTGATTGTAATCGGCTCGGGAATTCTACTTCGGGCCGATTCTGTGCGGTACAGCATCTTCATCATGCCTGCACTCGCCATTGCGGTGGCATGGCTTGTGACACGTGTCCCTTTCACGGGCATCGTCTGCGTGCTGCTGGCGGTGGCCAGCAATCTGCTGCAGTTGCAGCTGCTGTTTCCCGATCTGCAGAGCAACACCGACCAGAAGTACGTGGTGGGTGACATCAAGGGCCTCGGCGACTACCTCGAAGAGAACCACATCACGACGGCCTACGGCGACTACTGGATCGGATACGCCGTATCGGCAGAGACCAATGAAGAGGTCACCGTGGCCTCCCTCTCCGCCCCTCGGAGGTACACCCCGTACGAAACAGCAGCCGCCACCGGTACGAGCGCAACTGTGATCGTTCTCGTCGACCAACAGAACGACGTACTGCTGCAGTCGGCAGCCGACCTGCCGGTTCACACCCGGGCGGTCGTCGACGGGTATGCCATCTATACCTTCAGCCAACCGTTCGACGCCTACAGCTACCAATGGAACCTGTATTAGGATTTCTGATTGATGAGCACCTCTATAGAGTCTCCGAGTACGGCCCACCTGACACAGACCCAACTCGACAACTGGCTCGCCGGTCTCAGTGGTATCTCCGTCACGACCGGGCCGTCGGCCGAAGAACTGCAGGCGAGCCTGAGCTGGCGCGTGACGCGCCCCATGAGGGCCGTTCGTGCGCGTGAGCGACTCTCAGGCCTGCGGCAGGGCCGTCTGACGCTGCCGGTGCATCATGCCGACCTCAGCGCTCTGTTCGAGTCGAGAACTGCACTGCACCAGAGACTCACTGAGGTGGCGCCGCACCTCCTCCCCGATGTGCCCGTGTCAGAGTTCGGCGCCATGAGCACCGACGCCCTGCTCGGCGCCATTGCAGCGCGCGTGCACGAACGCAATCAGAGCTCCGAGTTGTGGATGCTCATCATCGCCGTCAGCGGCTGCTTTCCTGACCAGGCCATGCTTCAGGGCCTGCAGCGCGACATCACCGGGGTGGCTGCCCATGACGCCATCCACCGGCTTCTGAACCACTGCGCCGTGTGGACAACCCGGCACCATTCTCAGTTGCGCACTCTGAAGGTTGTGAGCGACCGCCGTGTCGCATTCGCAGACCAGACCGCCAAATTCGGTTTCAATTCGGGTATTCAGCGTGTCACCCGGCAGATTCTCTCGCATTGGGACGAGAAGGCGTACGAGCTGGTCGCCCTGACAACAGACGGCACCGCGCTCCGTACCGTCACGAACGCCGAACGCCAGCGCGTGGTGCAGTGGAGCAACGAGCACGCCCGCGATGACCTTGTCAAAGACCAGAAGGTCAACAGAAAAGTCGAGTTCGAAGACACGACCAGCGTGCTGGTGGTGCCCTGGAAGACGACCTTCTTCACGCCTGAGGTGCCGGTCGGCCGGGGAACAGACACCCTCACCGCGCTCGCCCGCTACTCCCCCAACCGAACAATCGCCCTCGGCTACGACACTATTCCGGTGTCGAGCGGTCACCTCGTGCCCCGTCACCTCAGCGGGTTGTTCGTGTCGTACCTGTCGATGTTGAAGTACTTCACCGAAGTCATCGCGATCTCCGAGGCTGTGAACGGCGAGTTCACCGGTTTTGCCGAGGCTGCCGCGACGCAGGGGCTCCCCCCTTTCACCGTCAGCACACTGGTTCTGCCGCTCGAACGCATCGAGGCCGGCGACTCACTCGAACCTGTCGAAGCGCCGCCCCTTCCGCTCGTCGTCTCGGTGGGCAGCAATGAACCGCGAAAGAACCAGCTCTCTGTCATCTTCGCCAGCGAAGTTCTGTGGCGGCAGGGCCTTCAGTTCTCCCTACTGCTGCTCGGCGGCAGTGGCGATCGCGAGATGACCGCTGTACCCGACGCAGTGGCAGCGCTCAGCTCCCAGGGCCGCTCCATCGAGCAGCGCCGCGACGTCGATGAGGTAGAACTCGCGGCCGCGTACCGCCAGGCCCGCTTCACCGTGTTCATCTCGGTTCAAGAGGGCTACGGACTGCCGGTCGCCGAATCGCTGGCCGTGGGTACTCCGGTGTTGGCGACGGGCTACGGCAGCACGGCAGAGATTGCGGCGGGCGGCGGATGCCTCACCGTCGATCCCCGAGACGACGACGACATCGTCGCGGGTATGCGCCAGCTGCTCACCGATGACGCACTTCTTGACCGCCTGCACAGCGAGATCACGGCCAGGGTCGATTCGACCTGGGCCGACTACTCGCGCTCACTCTGGCAGCTCACCGCAACGAACCAGGATTCAGAATGACTCACGACCCTCTAGTGTCGCCCACTGTTCGAAGCCTGCTCGAAATTCTCGGTCGACCGCTGCCAGGTGGGCCCCTCTCCGCTGACGCGCTCGACACTCTGGCCTCCGAGGTCGACCGCCTGGTCGCAGAGGGTTCTGCGGGCCAGCAGGGTCTCTGGCTCGTGTGGGCCGCGCTGCGAGGCGAACTGCCCATCGAGACCGACATCGTCGACTTTCGCCGCACGGCCATTCTGAACGGTTCGCTTCAGGCTCTGCGTTCTGTCGGTGCGCGCTCAGACGCGAGCATGTTCGGTTTCACCGCTGAGATCGAGATCGTCTCTGACGCCGTACTGGTCGACGTTCACGACACCAGCAGCACAGACGTCATCTCGGGCATCCAGCGCGTGGTGCGGGAGACAGTGAGGCGCTGGCTGGTCGACCACGAGGTGATTCTGGTCGCCTGGTCACACAACAAACGATCCCTCCGGCGGCTGAACGCCGAAGAAGAGGCCCGTATCAGGGGCGAGGAGTTCGATCTCGAAGTGCTGGCCACTTACGAGCCCGAGCGCATCGTGATTCCCAATGGCGGGCTGATGATTGTTCCCGAGCTGGTGGCCGACACGACCCGCGCCGATCGGCTGCTCGCCCTCGGTCGCTTCGCCCGCACCCGGGTCTCGTACATCGGGTACGACTGCGTTCCGCTCACGTCGGGTGAGACCTCGCACGCCGGTATCGCATCGCACTTCCCGCTGTATCTGGATGCGATGGCCTACGCCGACACGGTCGCCACGATCTCCGAGTCGACCGCGCACGAATTTCTGGCGTGGAAGAAGATGCTCCCCTCCTCGGGGCGCTCGGGCCCTGACGTACGCGCGGTGTTCCTTGGTGGAGATTCGGCAGAGCCGAGCACCAGCGGCCTGAAAGAGGCCCGCACGAAGCTCGGAGTCGTTGGTGACGAGCCTGTGGTGCTGGTCGTCGGCAGCCATGAGCCGCGCAAGAACCATCTCTCGGTTCTGAACGTCGCACATCGGCTGTGGCGCAGCGGAGTGCAGTTTCGGCTCATCATGATCGGCGCCGCGTCGTGGAACAGCGCTCCGTTCGACCAGCTCAGCCAGATGCTCACAGAGCAGGGCTTCCCGTTGCAGATCGTTTCCAACGCGTCAGACGACGTGTTGTCGGCAGCGTATCGGCTCGCCACGGTGTCGATCTTCACGTCGTTCCACGAGGGCTTCGGGTTGCCGATCGTCGAATCGCTCAAAGCGGGAACGCCGGTAATCGCGTCGAACGTGGGCAGCATGAACGAGATCGCGCACCGGTATGGCGGCGTCATCACGGTCGATCCGCACTCCGATGACGAGCTCGAGGCAGAGCTCCGCGGAGCGCTGCTCGACCCCGCTGTGCTTGCAGCCAAGCGCACCGAACTCGCGACCAACGACTACCAGTCGTGGAACACCTATGCTGACGAGGTCTGGCAGTACTTCAGTTCACAACCGACGACGTGACCAACGACGAGTTCACCGACCGCTTGGTCGACCACACGGCCTAGTTGATCTGGGCGCTGTCGACCCAGAGGTTGTTCCCTGTCGTGTTCTCGTATACCTCGAATTTCAACGAGGTGTGACCCATGGCGGCCACCGGTAAATCGACCGCAACCCGGGTCCACGTAGTGCCGACAGTGAAGTTTGTCGAGCGTTGCTCTGTCACACCGCCCAAGCCCCACAGAGCGAGGGTGCCGCTGAACGTCTGACCGTCGTTCGCTGAACGCAGCCACACCTCGGCAGTGTAGGTCTCACCGACGTACGTCTGTCGCGGCACCACCTGAGACAGTGAGTTGCCCGGCGTGTTGGTGTTCGTTGCAGCGAAATAGCTACCGTTCTGGGCGGCGATTCCCGTGGCGGCAGTGCTATAGACCGCTGTATTGATGAACCCTTGGCCTGCCCCCCAGCCCGTGAACGAACCACCTTCGAACGACCCTGCGGTCATCAGGTTCGGGCCCACTTGGGCGTCATCGATGTAGAGGGTGTTGTTTGTCGAGGTGAGGTAGATCTCGGCCTTGACCTGTGACACATTGGCCTGGCTGATATCGGTGGTCACCGCAATTCGGGTCCACGAGCCGCTCGCCGTGAAGGCCGCACTGTTCGCGACCGGTGCGCCCGAACCCAGTGCCCAGAGTGCGACCGTTCCCGTGAAAGGTTGGCTGGGGATGGCGGAACGCACCCAGATCGAGAAGGTGTACCTGCTGCCAGCTGCCGGCGTTGCCGAGACGGTCTGCGACAGCGAACGACCTGGCGTGTCTGTGTTGGTGGCGCCATACCACGAACCCGAGTGTGCGCCTGCAGGGTCTTGGTAGATAGTTCTGTTGACAAACCCGTTGCCCTGTGTCCAGTTCGAAAGCGTGCCCTCGAAGGAGGGCGCAGAGAGGAGGTTCTTGTCGGGAGTGGCCGTGCCGAAGGCCATTGTGGCGTTGTCCATGTACAGGGTTCCACTGGTCGTGTCCATGTATGTCTCGAGCCGCACGGTTGAGTGAGACGAGAGCCTGACCGGCAACTGCACGGTGACCTGCTGCCACGAACTGCCCACGGTGAAAGGCGTACCAGCCGACTCCGTCTGGCCACCCAGGCCCCAGAGAGCGAGAGTACCGGAGAAGGGCGACCCAGTGGCCGAGCGCAGCCAGATGGTCGAGGTCACGAGGTCGCCGACGGCGACGGTTCGCGGCACATCCTGAGCTATCGACCGGCCTGCGACCTGCGTGTTCGACGCGTAGTACCACGAGCCGTTCTGGGCTCCTGAGGGGTCGTTGTACGCAACGTGGTTCACGAAGCCATTGCCAGCCACCCAGCCTGTCGAGCCGCCCTCGAACGACGGTGACTGCAGGCCGCCGCCGGTCGGGTCACCGAACCACGAATTGAAGTAGACCCAGAAGTTGCGATTGCCGTAGGCCGAGCATCCGTCGCCCGACCCCGTGAGGTTCGCCAGGGCAGCGGCATTCGGCTGGTACGGCGTATAGATGTAGAGGTTGGCGGTCGCCTGGTTCTGAATGTAGACCGAGCCCGAACCGCACGAATAGTCGGGGTTGTAGAGAATATTGTTGTTGCGGCCGGGCTGGTAGCTCCACGACGAACTGTTCTTGGTGTAGCTCTGAAACTGTGCGGCTGCAGAGTAGACCTGATTGAAGAAGCCGTAGTAGGTCGAGTCGCAGGCAGCGGTGTCAGGGCAGCCGTAACCGAGTGCGGAACGGTACATATACGAGGTGGTCGACGAGGCGTCGACCAGGCCCTGCTCCTTCTGTAGCATAACGAGCAGCACCTGGGGGTTGATGCCGCACGCTTGTCCCACCCGCACGATGATCTGCGCAGCGGTCTCAGACGACTGACCGCTGTAGGCAGAACAGTAGTTGGTGCCTGCACGCGACGCCGTGGCCTGCGAATAGTTCTTCAGGCACGGCAGCGACGCGGTGCCCGAACAGTTGGAGCCGTGGTCGTTCAGAAAACTCTGCACCTGGTCGGCCGACAGGGTGCCTGAGTTGAAGAAGGTCGCGTCACTGATGATATTGCCGGCGTTGAACTGCGAGCCGCTCAGGGCGCTTGCCGGGGCAGCCGCGAGAGAACCGCCCGCGACAAGACCGGCGGCGACGAACACGACCGCAGCGAGGCCCGCGAGCAGTCGCCCGGCAGAGGTGCGGGGGCGGCGGCGTTCGGTCATGGAATGGCTACTTCGGTCGAGGCGGAGGTACCGGCAGACGTGGGCGAGGCGTAAGTCACCACGACGTTCCAGCTGCCGGAGACGAGTGTGGGCGAGGCGAGCGAGGCAGAACCGCAGTCGGTGGTGGTGGCTGACGCCCGGGCACTGAACGACTGCGAAGCGGTGAGGGAGCCTTTGGTCGCGGTGATCGTGCAGGTGCCGTCGGATTCGATGATCTGCGGCACGAAGGCGCTGACCGTGATGGCGCCGGCCCCGGCATCCCACCCGGCCGACGAGACGAACGGCACGACCGCCTTCACCGCGGGGGTGGCGGTCGCCGTCGGCGTCGCCGTGGGAGTAGAGGTGGCAGTCGGCGTCGCTGTGGGGGTGGCTGTTGCTGTGGGGCCGACGGTGCCGGTCGGCGTTGGCGACGAAGTCGGGGTCGCACTCGGCGTGCCGGTGGCCGAAACGTCACCCGAAGAACGTGACCCGAAAAGCAGCACCGCAGTCACTGCGAGACCGGCAATCACCACTACGCCCACGATCAGCCAGACCCACCAGCGGGAACGTCGCTCAGTCTCCATTGATTCGGGCCAGGCCTTTCACTGTTGCGGAACCCCGCAGACAATTCACGGTGCAGGTCAAAACGAGATTACCCCCCATTCAGGGCTGGGCTTGGCGACTCACCGAATCAAACATACTCAAGTAGAGCGCGACCGTCTGTTCAAGCGAGTAGTCAGCGTTCGTCGCGGCTGCTCCCGCCACCCGATCGGGTGGGTTCTGCTGCAGGTCACGCAGGGCGGCGGCAATGGCATCGGGCTGGTTGCGGGGCACGATACGCCCGAAGCCGGTGGCCTCGACCGGGGTGCGAACCCCCGGCAGGTCAGAGGCCAGCGAGGGCACTCCGGCCTTCATCGCCTCGACCTGCACGATACCGAAAGCTTCGAACGAGTTGACCGACGGCAGCGCGAACACATCGAGCGAAGAGTAGAAGTGCGGCAGCTGGCCGTCAGGTAGAAATCCGAGCAACCGGATGCGCGTGTCATCGCCCATCTGCCGGCGCACCCGTTCGACGACACTGCCCCCCGCCACCTTCAGATAGTCGCCCGCGATGAGCAGCCGGGCCTCCGGGTCGTCGAGCTGACGAAACCCCTCCACCAACGACTCGAGCCCCTTCTCTTCGACCAGCCGACCGAGAAAACCCACGTGCAGCCCCGCAGTTTCGCGAAACGTCTCGGCGACATGCGCAAAAGTGTGGGTGGGCGGGGCGATGGCCACGAGCTTGTGGGACGGCATCGCGGCCGCGAGCCGCGAGTGCGTTGCGTAGTCGAGGCTCGATGGAACGATCACCTCGCTGGCTCTGAATGCGAGGCGACTCGACGCATCCATCGCCGTCATCTGAATCCGGTTGAAGAGCCCAGGCGGCAGCGCGATGTCGCACTGGTACGTGCTCACCACCGGCGTGCGCCCCACTCCCACGGCGATCGGCCCCGCCTCGAGCATTGGCATGTGCAGGTTGACGAGCCCGGCTCGACGGCCGTACCGGATGGCCGTGCTCACGAATGACGGGCTGATCAACCCTTTGCCGATGCGCGCCACCACCGGCGTTCTGATCACGTCGACCCCGCCGAGCACCTCCCGGCGCGGCAGCGATGCGTCGTGCTGGCCGGCCACGACCAGCACCGAACGCCCGGCCCGCGCCGATTCCTCAGCCACAATGCGCACCACCTCGGTGAGACCACTGACGTAGGGGGCGTAGTAGTTCACGGCGAAGACGATGTCGTACGACTCAGTCACGGGTGATCCCTTCGAGGGCGAACAGGTCGCCCGAACGTGAGGTGGGTGCGACAGCGGTGCCCGCGCCGGGTGCACTCTGGGTCGTCACCGCGATGGTGACCTGAGCCAGCGAGTTCTGAACCGTCACACCGGTGAGCGGTAGCTTCAGCGCTTCGCCAGCCGCATCGATCGACGCGACGGGTGAGCCGTTCTGTTCGAGGGTGACGGTACTGCCGGGGGCGAGACCTCGCACCTGAAGCGACAGCCCCGCGAGGCTCTGCTCACTGGTGAGCAGCTGCACCACGCCGGCGGCGCTACTCGAGATGGCACCCGAGGCGTCGGTCACATAGCTCCAGCTGGGAGCCGCCACGACCGGCACCGCCACCGTGGCCGGCTTCGTGAGGTCGAGCAGCACGAACTGGCTGTTCTGTTCGACCACGGCTGACGGGTCGTACGAGCCGAAGGCGCCACGGCCCAGCAAAACGTACCGCTCAGGCTGGTCGGCCCAGAACGTGTGCATGGTGAGATTGCCGCGGTAGCCGAGGTCGCCGCGCAGGCTGATGTAACTGACGTCGGGTGCGCTCGAGAGCGCCTCGCTGATCCATAGCTGCTGAAAGAGGGTTGCGCTGGCCACCGCCACCGCGCTGCCATCACCGTTGCCGATGCGGGAGACCCACGAGGCGGCCTCGTGGAACTCGGCGGAGACGAGCACGTCGTCAGACCGAGCATCCACAGTGTTGACGAACGCGAAATTCACGCCGATGCCCACCGTTACGGCTGCCGCGGCAGCGCCTGCGACCAGCACGGCCAACGACCTGCCTCGCCGAGAATTCGAACGAGCGGTCGGGTCGGTCGTGGAACGCTGCGATCGGCGAGCCCAGCGGTAGAGGTTCACCCAACCGAGCACCGCCGCAGTGAACACCAGTGGTGTCACGATGGCAGCGCCGCGCGAGGTGACGTAGTCGTTGCCTTTGAACGCGATGTAGACGATGATCGCGGCAGAGAGAGCTGCCCCCACCGCAAGGGGCCTCGAGCGGCGACCGATCAACGCGAGAACGCACCCGGCCAGAATGGCGAGCACGACCAGGGTGAGCAGCACCTGCCCGGTGTGCCCATAGGTGACGACCCCGTTGGGTTCGAAGATGGCCTGGTACGGCCCGAGCAGGCGCCCCACTCCCTCGCCGAACGACAGCGTGGTGCCACCACCACCCGCGGCAATACCGCCGACAAAAAGACTGTTCTGTATAGCGCGTGCCCAGATCAGCGGCCCCAGCACAATCGACAACCCGATGATCACCAGAGCCCTGGCAAGGGCGCGCGGAACGGCGCGCGGCGCGCGCAGCAGCACCACCATGACCAGCGTGACCCCCGCGAACGGAAGGTACTCGGTGTACGTGCCCACCAGCGCCGCCACCACCAACGCGGCCAGCCAGAGCGGCGTCACCCTTTCTTTGCGCGGGGCCGACACGCCAGCCGCGACCAGCGCGATGACCAGCCCGAGAAAGGCGATGCCGAGCAGCGAGTCTGCATTCTGGCGAAGTACCTGGTCGACCAGCGAGAACGACGTGACCACCACGAGCCCGAGAATCACTCGCCCGATGCGTGCGACGTGGAACACTTCGCCGAGCACCCAGAGCCCACCGGGAACCAGCAGTACCCAGAGCCCGATCCACGGCGAGAACGCGCTGACCGGCCCCAGGCCCGTGAGCGAGCCGAGCCCGGCCTGAACGAGCTCCTGACCCACGCGCAACCCACTGCGCAGACTCTCGGCGGCGGGGCCGTATGCCGGGGAGTCGAGGCCGAGAAGAGGGTTCGCACCGATGTTCGGCAACGCCAGCACCGGATGCCCGGTCAACCAGTCGACGACCGAGGCGTAGTAGAACCCGTCATTGCTCACCGTCGCACTCACGAGTTGAGGCGACCCGGCCAGCAGCGACGGCGCCAGCGCCAGTATCGCCCCAGGAACACCCACCGCGAGGGAGACGCCCCACGCCCCCACACTTCGTAGGGGAACGAACCATTCAGAACGTTCCCGCACCACCGATACGGCGAGCGCCACGACGGCAAGGCTCACAGCGACCCAGATTCCGACGCGCGCCGGGAGGAAGGTGCCGGTCAGATGCAGCACCACCACGAGATACGCCGCACCGAACAACGGAAGCGCCGGGAACAGTACCGCCCTCTGCGACCGCCTGGTCAGCGAGAGAACGGCCAGCCCGAAGAGCGACAGCAGCAGCAGGCCGAGAAGGGCAATGGCAATGACAGCTACGATGTGGACGCCTCCCGGGCGGTAGTGGAACGGGCCCGGATGGTTCGGGCGAGCCCTGCGACCAATTGGATGAGAGCAATGCTCGATCCTATGATAAGCGGGCACGTGACGCGCAGAAGCGGGTCACCGACCACGACCACCGTGGCCGCGGCGGCCACCGCGGCGATGGCCCACGAGCGAATGACCACGCTGTGCCGACCGAGCGCCAGCGAGCCGTCGGAGGCCACGAGCGCGGTCAGAAAAACACCGACACCCACGCTCACCAGCACGATACCGCCGACCGAGAGAACGCGGTCGGCACCGAACAGCAGCCCGATCACGAACGGGCCGAGCACGCTCATGCCGGCGACGATGACGAGACCGACGGCTGCCGCAGCGCCGATGGCGGCGAGCAGGGTTCGCCTGGCCCCGTGCAGGTCGCGCGCCTTCCACTGGCCCGCCAACCGCGGCAGGTACAGGATCTGCAGCACCTGGTAGACGAACACCGGGATACGCGCTATCGAGAGGCACACCAGAATCTGGCCGGTCAGCGCCTCGCTGCCGGTGCCGCCGACGACCTTCGCCACCAGCGTGCCGCTGTTCAGAATGAGCTGAATCGACAGCGCGGCGACGATGAGTCGTGCGAGGTGCCCGGCGAACAACCGAGGCGAAAGTGCTGAGAAGCCCCACCACGAACGGTCACGCCCCAGCAGCGCGGGCAGAATCGACACCGCGGCGGCGACCGGCACGACAAGGGCGAATGAGAAGGCTCCCGAGAAACCGGCGAAGAGAATCAGCGCGGGCAGCAGGATGCGCAGCATCCCCTCCACCGCGATGATGGCCGAGTACGTGGTGGTGCGGTGGCTGCCCGACATCATGCCGCGAACAGGAAACTGCACGGCGTAGCCGACAAACGAGAGGATGAGTGCGACAACCAGCGCCGGCGAGCCGATGTACGCGGCGCCCCCGGGTGTGAACAGCAGCAGGGCGGCGAGCGAAGTGACGAGAGCAAGCGCCGCGCCGCAGAGCAGCACGAACCGTGCCATGCCACCCCGACCTCCGGGCCGGGCTCCCGGTTGGGTTCCAGCGATCGACCGCGCGCTCTCCTGCTCGACCGGGTAGAAGAAGCCGAGGCCGATGGTCACCGTCAATGACCAGAAGACGGCGAAGTTGGCGTATTCACTCGTCGAGGTGCCGTGCGAGACGAAGATGAGCAGAACGTAGCTGCCAATACCGGCGACCACAGCCGCCAGGGCCACAATGGCCGTTCGGGCAAGCGTTGCTCGTGAGGCTGGAGGGGGCACGGTAGAGTCCTCTAGGTGGTTGGCGGCAACCGTAGAAACGATACCGCTCATTTGTTCAATTGGAGGACCACTCAGTGAAAGCGCCCGCGATCGTCCGTGCACTCCGGCCACACCAGTGGCTGAAGAATGTGCTCGTCGTTGCGGCACCGCTCGCAGCCGGCTCCCTTCTGCAGTCCGGGGTCTGGCTGACGGTCATTCTCACATTCGTGATCTTCTGCGCGGCGTCGAGCGGGGTGTACCTCATCAACGACCTGCTCGACGTCGAAGCCGACCGGGCGCATCCGAAGAAGAAGTATCGGCCCATCGCCGCCGGCGAACTCTCTGTGCCCGTCGCCCTCGCAGCGGGAATCGCGTTGCTCATTGCCGCACCCCTTGTCTCTGCACTGATTGTCTCGGTGCCGCTGGCTCTGGTCATCGCGCTCTACGAAGTTCTGCAGATCGCGTACTGCCTCTGGTTCAAGCACACCGAAGTCGTCGACCTCGTCATCGTGTCGAGCGGGTTTCTGATTCGTGCGATTGCGGGCGCCGTCGCCCTCGGCATCCCCGTCTCCCAGTGGTTTCTGCTGGTCTCGTTCGCTGGCTCGCTTCTCATGGTGTCGGGCAAACGCTACTCAGAGAAGGTCGAACTCGAACACTCCGGGTTGCCCACCCGAAAGTCTCTCGAGAACTATTCGGCCTCGTATCTCCAGTTCGTCTGGATGCTCGCAGCGGGCCTCGCCACCATCTCGTACTCGCTCTGGGCGTTCGACCTCGGCGACCTCGCAACGAATATCTGGCCCGCCGTGTCGATCGTGCCGTTCTCGATGGCGATTCTGCGTTACGCCTACAATGTCGACAAAGGTATTGCCGGTGCTCCCGAAGACATCGTGCTCAAAGACCGCCAGTTGCTTCTGTTCGCGCTACTGTGGCTGATCACCTTCACGCTGTCGGTGATTTTTCGCGCACCACACATCTAGAAGCCAGTGCCCCAAAAGAAAGTTGTTCCCATGCCACTCAGAGCCCTTGTCGCCGGCGGTGCCGGGTTTGTCGGCTCGCATCTGTCAGAAGAGCTGCTCGAGCGAGGTTACGAGGTTGTCGCTCTCGACAATCTGATCACCGGCTTCACTGACAACGTCTCCCACCTCGTGGGAAACCCGAACTTCAGCCACGTCAACGGTGACGCTGAAGACGCGATGACGCTGCCCGGTCACTTCGACCTGGTGATGCATTTCGCGAGCCCCGCGTCTCCGCCGCGGTACCTCGCCCACCCGATCGAGACCCTGCACGCCGGCTCGAATGCCACCGAGGCGCTGCTGAACGTGGCCCAGCGCGACGGCGCACGATTCATCATGGCTTCGACCTCAGAGGTGTACGGCGATCCGTCAGTGCATCCGCAGACCGAGGAATACTGGGGCAACGTGTCGTCGACCGGCCCGCGCAGCGTCTACGACGAAGCAAAGCGTTACGCCGAAGCTCTCACCTTCGCCTACCACCGCACATTCGGCGTCGACACCGGCATCGTGCGCCTGTTCAACACCTACGGCCCCCGCATGGATCCCGACGACGGCCGTGCCGTACCGGCGTTCGTGAAGGCCGCGCTCAACAACGTTCCGATTCCGCTGCACGGCGACGGCAGCCAGACCCGGTCGCTCTGCTACATCGACGACCAGGTGCGCGGAATCCTCGCCCTCGCCGCCGCGCGTGGCGAGACCGGGCCCATCAACATCGGCAACCCGCACGAGCAGAGCCTGCTCGAGATCGCCGAGGCCGTCATCCGGCTCACGGGCAGCACCTCGAACATCGAGCTGCACCCGCGCCCGGTCGACGACCCCGAGCGCCGCCAGCCCGACATCACCAAGGCCCGCGCCATTCTGTCGTGGAGCCCCGAGGTCGAGGTCGAAGAGGGCCTCGCGCGCACCATCGCCTGGTTTCGCGAGCACGGCACCTTCAAGGGCCTGCTCACCGAGACAGCTGCGACACCGGCCTGACCTGTTGAGTTGCCGGCCGGTTATCTGCCGGCCGGCACCACGAACAGCTCGTAGCGGTGGTCGGCATCTGACGTGGTGAACGTGGGGCTGTTCGCGTCGGTGACGGCCGCAACCAGCGGCTGCCACGTGGCACCGCTGTCGGAGTAGGCGTAGGTGTCGACAAGAATGGCGCACGCCTTCGACGATTCGACCTTCGATGCGAACACGCTCGGGTCGGTCACGCCGTACCAGAAGTCGGCGCTGTGGGTGCCCGCCACGGCCCCGTAGCTCCACTCGAGGTCGCTCTTCTCGTCATAGATGTAGGGCAGAGCTTCGTCATAGTCGCCCATCTTGCCAATGTTGCCCGACTCGGGGAACGACTTCAGCGGCAGTTCCACCACGCCGCACCCCGGGCCGAGCAGGCTGTCGGTCTTCGCTGCGATCTCGCGCTGCGCGACATCGTCGGTGGCCTGAATCGGGTAACTGGCCTGAATGCCGGCAAGCTGATCGACACCGGCGAAGAGGGCCACCGCCGCCAGCGCGACCACGCGTATCCAGCCCCGACGCACGAGTGAGTCGAAAAAGATGGCGAGGATGCCCAGGGCGAACAGGCTGATGACGACAGACATGCGCGTCCACGCACGAATCTCCGGTGTCACGGCGAAGGCAATCAGCGCGCCGAGCCCCGACACCACGAAGAACAGGAACGCGCCGACCAGAGCGGCGAGCAGCACACCCACCCGGTCATCCAGGGTGAAGCGCTGCAGCCGTGTCGTTGCCGTTCCCGCCGGGCCGTACGAGCGCAGCAGGCGAACCAGCAGCGTGGCGAGCGCGAGAATCAGCGCAATGGTGACCAGCGTCGCCGTCACCGCGCTCTCGGTGGTCGTGAGCACGGTCGAGGTCGCGTCGTAGTCGATCGAGGGCTTTGCGAGCAGGGGGAACCCGCTCGTCGACGACGGCAGCAGCAGGTTCATGACCTTGCCGCCGTACAGCTCCGACTCAATTGCGAGCCGGGCGGTGAAGTAGGTGCTGAACCGGTCACCCAGGTTGAGCGACAGAACGGCCAGCTGCACGCCCACCAGCCCCACCAGAACGAAGGTGGTCACCGTGGGCCACGCGGCCCGTCGCCAGCCACCGCTCGTGACAAACGACAGCACGAGTTTCACCGCCCAGATGCCGCCCACGATCAGGCAGGCGAAGACAAAGTAGTACGACTGTGTCCATGCCACCAGGGCACAGAGCACCAGGATGGGCACCCAGCGGCGTGCCCGGCGCATCGAACGCGTGGTGGCGCGCCCGATCCATGCTGAGAATGGGTCGGTGCGCTCGCCCGCCACCATCAGAACGAGAATGCCCGAGAGCGGCACCGCCCAGTAGTTCGACAGAAACGGGTGCCCCAACTGCAGCTGGTAGAAGTGGTACGGAATGAGCGCGAATGCCACACCGAAGACCACGCTCGTGAGTCGGCGCAACGTGAGGGCGCGAAAGAACGCGTACGCCGTGAAACCCACGGCGAAGAAGCTCAGCAGGTTGTAGATGTTCAGCGCATAGATGCCGTTGGGCAGCACCGCCGAGAGCACCCACACCTCAATGGCCGACCACAGGTCGAACAGGGGAGCGAAGAAGAGGTTCTGCACCGCAGGGAAACCCAGCTGGCTGTTCGGGAAGTAGGGGAAGGTGTGCATGGCGCTCGAGAAGATCTGGTAGTGCAGCACCTGGTCTGCGCCGCCCGTCTGCCACCGCTCGCCGAGGCTGCCCCGCGTCACACCCAGCGCCACGGCCGCCAAGACGATCGACACAAGGCCGCTCAGCAGGGCGAGAAGCAGCTCTCTCAGAACGAACGGCCATGAGGCGAACGAGCGCACGAAGCCTCGTCGCGGCTCCGTGGGCTGAACCGATTCGGCTGCGCGGGAAGGGGCTGAACTCATCGACGTCTCTCGCTAGTGCTAATCTGAACGGGTTTTGTGTTCTCACAGAGAATGTCACCCGCCGGTGCAAAACATCCCCGCCGAAAGGTTACCGTGAAGCTCTCCGTTCTCATGCCCGTCTACAACGAGCAGGCCACCCTCCAGAAAGTGCTCGACAAGGTTCTTGCCATCGAATGGCAGCCTGAGCTCACTGTCGAGTTCGTGATGGTCGACGACGGCAGCGTCGACCTGACCGCGTCGATTCTCGACGGCATCGAAGACGACCGGGTCACCGTGTTCCACCAGCCCACCAACCAGGGCAAGGGCGCGGCGATTCGCAAGGCCGTCTCGCTCGCGACAGGCGACTACCTGATCATCTGCGACGCCGACGAAGAGTATCGCCCCCAGGAGATCCCGGGGCTCGTTCAGCCCATTCTCGATGGCGAGGCGAAGATCGTGTACGGCACCCGCACGTTCGGCAGCCACACCTCGTACAGCTACTGGTACGTCATGGGCAACAAGGGCATCAACCTGTTCACGAACATCGTGTTCAACGCCTTCGTCTCTGATGTCGAGACCTGTTACAAGCTCATGCCCATCTCGCTCTACCGCTCGTTGAACGTCACGTCGAACGGTTTCGGCATGGAGGCCGAGATCACCGGCAAGTTGCTGGCCCGCGGCTACCGCCCCTACGAGATTCCGATCTCGTACAAGGCCCGCACCCGCGCAGAGGGCAAGAAGATCACCGCCTGGGACGGCGTAGAGGCGCTCTGGATCCTGCTGAAGATCCGCCTGCGCGAGGGCTCCAGGCGCCAGCCCCCGGTTTCGCAGTAGCACCGCAATCTGGCGACACACTCACCGGTTCTGAGCAGCCCTCGATGATAGGGTTTCGCCGAAAGACAGGAGTCACGTGGCAACGCTTCGCGTAATAGTCGACCAAATTCTGGCACCAGTGCCGGGTGGTATCGGCCGGTACACCGAAGAATTGACCCGGGAACTCATCACCACAGCCCCGCGCGGGTGCGACGTCGAGGCCATTGTGTCGGCGGTCGCCCCCGAGAGACTGGCCGAGCTGAAGAGCCGTCTGCCGGGCCTCGGCGCCGTGCACCGCACGCACCTCGGCCGCCGCGAGCTGTCGGCCGCCTGGCAGCACGGGCTGCTCACCGGCCAGAGCCATGGCATGGTGCACGCCACCTCGCTGATGGCCCCGCTCACGAAGCACGACCAGCTGCACCAGCCCGGCGAGCAGATCGCCGTCACCATCCACGACGTCGTGCCGTGGACCCACCCCCAGACCCTCACCCCGCACGGTGTCGCATGGCACAAGGCGCTGGCCAAGCGCGCCCGCCGCTACGCCGATGCCATCGTGGTGCCCACCCACGCCGTCGCCGAAGAACTCGCACACTATGTGAACTTCGGTGAGCGCGTGCGGGTGATCGGCGGTGCCGTGAGCTCGAGCCTGGTTCTTCCGGTGAACGCGGATGCCCACGCCGAAGCCCTCGGCCTGCCCGAGTCGTACGTGCTCGCCGTCGGCACCCTCGAACCCCGCAAAGGTCTCGCCGTGCTCATCCAGGCCCTGGCCCGGCCGGATGCGCCAGACCTGCCCCTCGTCATCGCTGGCCCCAAGGGCTGGGGCGATCTCGACGTCGAAGCCGTCGCCGCCGAGGCCGGGTTACCGGCCAACCGCCTGCACGTGCTCGGCTTCGTGAGTGACGAAGACCTCGCGCTGGTCATCAGCCGGGCGACGGTCTTCGTCTACCCGAGCATGGCCGAGGGCTTCGGGCTGCCGGTCATCGAGGCTCTGAATTTCGGCACCCCGGTCATCCACACCGACGTGCCGGCGCTGATGGAGGTCGCCGACGACGCGAGCATCGTGGTGCCGCGCGACGACCCGGCGGGGCTGCCCGAGCGCCTCGCCCACGCCATCGCGCAGGTGGTCAATCACGCCGAGCTCGCCGAGCGACTGCGCATCGTCGGGCTCGATCGTGCGCGCGCCTTCAGCTGGCGCGACTCCGCCGAGAAGGTCTGGCAGCTGCACGCCGACCTCTAGCCCCGCCCGGGCAAGCGCTCACAGGCGCTGCTGCAGGTTCTGGTTCTTCGTCTCGACGAGCAGCGAGAGCTCGTGGCGGTACGTGTCGAGGCGCCCCGCGAGGCCCTCGTCTGCGGTGGCGAGGATGCTCACGGCGAGCAGCGCGGCGTTCGTCGCGCCGCCGATCGACACCGTGGCAACCGGGATACCAGCGGGCATCTGAACAATCGAGAGCAGCGAGTCAAGCCCGTCAAGGCGGGCGAGCGGCACAGGAACCCCGACGACGGGAAGTGTCGTTACCGACGCGATCATGCCGGGCAAGTGCGCTGCTCCCCCGGCACCGGCGATGATGACCTTGATGCCGCGGCCGCGAGCCGAGCGGCCGTACTCCATCATCTTCTCGGGTGTGCGGTGAGCCGAGATGACCTGCACCTCGTGCGGCACGTCGAAGTTCGACAGCACCTCGACCGCGTCGCTCATCACCGCGAAGTCTGAGTCAGACCCCATCACTATTGCCACCAACGGGCTTTCAGAGACCATGCCTCCAGCCTAGAGGAGCGTTCTCCGATCCCTCTCACCTGGCGACCCCACTCGGCCCCTCCCTCTTGACCATGGCATTTCGACGGGTTTAGCCTCAGTGTCATCTGGTTGAAACTAAAAGGGGAGTTCGCTGATGAAATCTTTAGTTGATGCAAATGAAACACACGTCGCTCATCGGGTCACACGACGTACAGCTCGGTTCGGAGCGGTCGCTCTTGTTCTTGCTTCGGTGATGATGTTCTTCGGGGTGGCGCCGGCAAACGCTGGCACCCTGCACTACGGATCAATATCTGAGGGAACAACTCTTTCGTCTGGAGACGAGATCGCTCTTCAAGACAGCTACTTGGTCATGCAATCCGACGGAAATCTGGTCTTCTACGTCAACGACTTCCAGTACCCGGGTACGTTCTATGTGTGCTGGGCGACGGGAACAGACAACCACGCGGGAGCTAGAGCGGTTTACCAGACCGACGGCAATTTTGTCGTGTATTCGACGAGCAACCAAGCACTGTGGTCAACCGAAACAGTGGGACAGTCACCGAACAGCGCTCGGATCGAGGAAAACGGAGGCTACCCGCAGTTCTACGTCGCCAACAAATCCTTCGGCCCGTACAACTGCCCTGACGGCTGGGTGGGCTAGCAGCAGGTGCCGGGCGTGGTGAGCACTCTGCCGGAGTCAGACTAGAGGTCGGAGCCGAGCAGCGCTGCGGCCGCCCGCGCACGGAACACCACGTCGTCGAGGTCGTCGCCGAACGCGGTGACATGACCCACCTTGCGGCCGGGGCGCGGCGACTTACCGTACGTGTGCACCTTCACGCCCGGCTGGTCGGCGAGGGCGTGCGGGTACTGGTCGACGATCTCACCCTCGGTGGGGCCACCGAGCACGTTCACCATGACGGTGTGCGGTGCCCGAACGCCTGTGTCGCCGAGCGGCAGGTCGAGCACGGCGCGCAGGTGCTGCTCGAACTGGCTGGTCACCGACCCGTCGATGCTCCAGTGCCCACTGTTGTGGGGGCGCATGGCGAGTTCGTTCACCAGCAGCCGGTCATCCGTGGTCTCGAAGAGTTCGACGGCCATCACGCCGGTGACACCGAGTTCGTCGGCGATGGTGGTGGCGATGCGTGCCGCCAGTTCGAGAACGCGGGGGTTCGTGCCGGGCGCGGGCGCGAAGACCTCGCTGCAGACGCCGCCCTTCTGAACCGTCTCGACGACGGGCCAGAGCGCGCTGGGCCCCGACGGACGACGAGCGATGAGCTGGGCCAGTTCGCGCCGAAAGTCGACGCGCTCTTCAGCGAGCAGAGCCCCGCCGTTGCCGTCTTCGTTCAGCACCCGAAACCAGTCGGCGGCCTCGGCCGCGGCCCGCACGAGCCGCACACCCTTGCCGTCATAGCCGCCTCGCGCGGTCTTGATGACAGCCTCGCCGTTGTGGTCGTCGATGAAGTCCTGCAGTTCGTCTTCGGTGGTCACCGCGGCCCAGTCGGGCATGGGAATGCCGAGTTCGCCGAGGCGCCGACGCATCTCGATCTTGTCTTGCGCGAAGCGCAGCGCATCGGGCCCGGGCTGTACCGAGTGCCCCGCAGCCACGAGTTGCCTGAGAATCGTCTCAGGCACGTGCTCGTGGTCGAAGGTGATGACGTCGACCGTCTCAGCGAAGCGCAGAACCGTCTCGGCGTCGTGGTAGTCGCCCACCGCCGTCGCAGCCAGGCGGGCAGAAGAACCCTCGGTTTCAGCCAGTACAGAGAGGTCGAGCCCGAGATTCACCGCCGCGGGAATCATCATTCTGGCTAGCTGGCCACCGCCGATTACACCTATGCGAGAGTTCACCCCCACACCTTACTCGTGCTCGACCCCTCGTGTGAGGGGCTCATGGCTCCCGGCATTTGCAAAACCTTTCCCATATAGTCGAAGGATCGATTGAAGACTGAGTATCAGCGGCACACCGGTCCGCGAGAAAGCACATGGGTTTGAACGCGCTGAAAAACTTTGCGAACCGCGCCTGGGGCGGCTTCTTGACCTACGCTGTCAAATTCGGCGTGGTAGGCCTCGCCGGCATGGTGCTCGACGTCGGCATCTTCAACATGCTGCTGCTCGGCGTCTTCGGCACCGGCCACTTCTTCGCCACCGCCATCGGCGCCAAGCTGATCAGCACGTCGGTCGCGATCATCTTCAACTGGATCGGCAACCGATACTGGACCTTTCGCGAGAACCGCCGCAAGAACGTGGGCCTCGAGCTTGTCGAGTACGCCCTGGTCTCTGTCGGCGGCCTCGCCATCGCTGAGGGCTGCATCTGGTTCACCCACCACGTGCTCGGCCAGACCAGCCTGCTTGCCACGAACATCGCGGCGAATGTCGTCGGCCTCGCCCTCGGCACCGCCTTCCGCTTCGTGCTCTACCGCTACTGGGTCTACGGCACGCAGCGCAGCGACGGCCTGCACAACATCACCGCGGCCCTTGCCGCCGAACGCGAAGACGCCCTCGTCAAGAGTTGAACGACGGCCGGTTCGACTGCTCACCGAGCGTCGTGATCGCCGACACGATGAGATTCGCGTCGGGCACGTCTGATAACACGAGTGGATGCTCGCTGCCCGAGTGAATGGTCACGTCGCCGCTTCGGAACACCGCCTGCAACCCCCGCCGGCTGACCGTCACGTCGAACCCCCGCCGTAGCGACACCTCGTGCCGCTGCCGAACGAAGAGCCCTCGTGTCACGATGACGCGCCGCGTGGTGAGGGTGTACCGCCTCGCCAGCCACGATACGACCGGCAGCAGCACTGCCACGAACACCACGAGAATGGCGCCGCCGAGAGCCGCATCGTTCTGCCAGCTCTCGGCGAACCGGCCGAGAAAGTAGCCGCTGGCCCCGGCCACCGCGACCAGCACGAGAACCGGCCAGATCAGTCGACGCCCGTGCGCACGGTAGCGCGCAACCACGCGCTCGGGCTGCTCATCGTGCAGCACCGCGGTGAAGTCGAGGGGGTTCTGGGGCGTCTCGCGCATGGCAGCTTCAGTATCTCAGGTGGGTCACATCACCGGCGGCGACCTGCAGAACGCGGCCGCCCGGTTCGACTTCGAGGCGCAGGCGACCGTCGTCTTCCAGCGCGACGGCGCGGCCTGAGACGGTGTCGCCCCCGGGCAGCTCGACCCTGACCGACTGGCCCAGGGTGCCGCAGAGCTGGCTGACGCGGGCGGCGAGGCCACTGGCCCGGGCATCCCCACCGGCCGCCTCGAACGCACGGTAGAGGGCGGTGAAGGCGCCCAGGTAGGCCGCGAGCACGCCGTCGATACTCAACCCGGTGGCGCCCTCGAGCTGCAGCGACGTGGCTGTGGGCACCGGCAGCTGATCGGCGGTCAGAAAGAGGTTCACGCCGGCTCCCACCACCACGCCGCCACCGTTCGGCAGCAGCTGAGACAGGATGCCCGACACCTTGCGCCCCGACACGAGCACGTCGTTCGGCCACTTGACCCACACTGTTTCGGCATCGCCCGTTGTGGGCACCGAGTGCCGCACCGCTTCGGCCATCGCCGCGCCCGCGAGCAGCGGCAACCATCCGAGCGCTTCGGCGGGCAGAGCGGGTGCACCCGCCGGGCCGTGCCCGAACGGTGCCGGGCGCAACAGAATCGACACGGCGAGCGAACCACCCGCGGGGGCGCTCCAGGTTCGGCCGAGCCGGCCACGACCCTCGGTCTGGTAGTCAGTGGCCAGTACCGAGAGATCGGGCCACGCCAGAGCGTCGGCACCGGTGGCCAGCGCCACGAGTTCAGCGTTGGTCGAACCCGACTCGGGCCGCCAGTCGAGCCGGGCGACCAGGTGAGAGCTTCGTTCGAGGTTCATAGTTCGACATTAGGGGCTCAGGTGCGGGCCGGTAGAGTGAACTCCCGTGAGCGATGAAACAACTTCAGGCCCCGACATGTACACAACCGCCGGCAAACTGATCGACCTCAAGAACCGTTACCACGAAGCGGTCACCCAGAGCGGCGAGGCCGCCATAGCCAAGCAGCACGCCAAGGGCAAGAAGACCGCGCGCGAGCGCATCGAGCAGCTGCTCGATCACGGGTCGTTCGTCGAACTCGACGAGTTCGTGCGGCACCGCACCCACGCGTTCGGCATGGATAAGAACCGGCCCTACGGTGACGCTGTCGTCACCGGTACCGGCACCATCCATGGCCGCCAGGTTGCCGTCTACGCCCAGGACTTCACCATCTTCGGCGGTTCGCTCGGCGAGGTGGCCGGCGAGAAGATCATCAAGGTGATGGATCTGGCGCTGAAGACCGGCGTGCCCATCATCGGCATGCTCGACTCTGGTGGCGCGCGCATTCAGGAGGGTGTCGTCGCCCTCGGCAAATACGGAGAGATCTTTCGCCGCAACACGCAGGCGTCGGGCGTCATCCCGCAGATCTCCATCGTCATGGGCCCGGCGGCGGGCGGCGCGGTGTACTCGCCCGCGCTCACCGACTTCGTCATCATGGTCGACAAGACCAGCCAGATGTTCGTCACCGGCCCCGATGTGATCAAGACCGTGACCGGTGAAGACGTGGGCATGGAAGAGCTCGGCGGCGCCCTGACGCACAACAAGATCTCGGGCGTCTCGCACTACCTGGCCAGCGACGAAGACGACGCGCTCGACTACGTTCGCACCCTGCTCGGCTTTCTGCCCGACAACAACCTCGCCGAGCTGCCGGTGTACGAGGCGACGGCTGAGCTCGAGATCACCGATGCCGACCGCAAGCTGAACACGATCATCCCCGACTCGCCGAACCAGCCGTACGACATGCACACGATCATCGAACACGTCGTCGACAACGCAGACTTTCTCGAGGTTCAGCCCCTGTACGCGCCCAACATCCTCATCGGTTTCGCCCGGGTCGAGGGTCGCTCAGTGGGCATCATCGCGAACCAGCCGAACGCGATGGCCGGCACTCTGAACATCGAGGCGGGCGAGAAGGCGGCGCGCTTCGTGCGGTTCTGCGACGCGTTCTCCATTCCGATCGTCACACTGGTCGACGTTCCCGGCTACCTGCCCGGCACCGATCAGGAGTGGACCGGCGTCATCCGCCGCGGCGCGAAACTGCTCTACGCGTACGCCGAGGCCACGGTTCCACTGATCACCGTCATCGTACGCAAGGCGTACGGCGGCGCGTACATCGTGATGGGGTCGAAGCAACTCGGTGCCGACCTGAACCTCGCGTGGCCTACGGCCGAGATCGCCGTGATGGGCGGGCAGGGTGCGGTGAACATCCTGTACCGCGGCGAGATCAAGCGCGCAGAGGCGGCGGGCGAAGATGTGGCCGCCGTTCGTACGAAGCTCGCGAACGAGTACACATACAACGTGGCCAGCCCGTTTCTCGCCGCTGAGCGGGGCGAGCTCGATGGCGTCATCGAACCGGCCGCCACCCGGGTCGCCATCGTGAAGGGCCTGCGCGCGCTTCGCACCAAGCGGGCCTCGCTGCCGGCCAAGAAGCACGGCAACATTCCACTGTAGGTCGGCGCGTCTTCATCGGCACCAGCGCAGCAGCACCCTTGCACTACCACCTCAGAGAGACGGGAACGACGCATGACCGATTCGCCTGACGACGGCACCGTCGACGCACCGGTGATCGTGACGACGAAGAACGTGACCCACGCAGAGCTGGCGGCCGTCACGGCCGTGGTGCGCGGCATGCTCGAAGAAGAGGGCGACTCGCTGCGCTCCGCGAGAGCGGCGGCCCCGACGGCCTGGCAGCGCAGCCAACGCGAATTGCGTCAGACCCTCACGCCCGGCAGTGGGCGCTGGAACGGCTGACCAGCAGCGCGGGTTCTCGCCGTTGTCGGCACCGGGCGTCGCGGGTTTTCAGCGAACCGCCGACTCCCACAAAAAACTGGGGGCCGGCGATTCGCCAACCCCCAGCTATCTTTTCAAGCCAGGCCACTAACCCGAATAGCGCCCTGACTCGCCCCCAAACACTCGCTCACTTACCCTAGACAGCGAATGTTTGGCGGTGTAACTCAAAGAGAGACACCTAGCAGTAACAATACTGTCGGCTACCCCGTTTGGGGGATAGTCGGCATTTTGGAGGACACGGGGGTCAGACTGTTCACTCTTCGTCGCGGGCGATCTGCCGCCACTCGGCCACCTCGTCGTCGTCAGAGTCGGCTCCGAGTGCCGCAGCGGTACCGTCGTCGCTCACGCGCACTCCCACCACCGTGACCGCGGCCGCACTGTCGTCGAGACCGGTGCGCACGATGAGCCGGTCGGCCTGTGAGCGGGCGATCTCGCCGGCGAGCTGCGACTGGATGCGATGGCGAGAGGCATCGGTGAGGTCATCGAGGCCGCCGTCGTCGAGCAGTGTCACATCGATGCCGCGTCGGCGAGCAGCCAGAACCTCGGTTCTCACCTGCTCGTTCAGTAGACGGCGGCCGCGAATCTCGTCGCGCATGGCCCCCTCGAGGTGTAGGCATTCCCTCCGGTCTTCGGCAGTCAACAGTCCTTCGGTGTCGACGATGTGGTGCAGGGTCGGGCCAGCGACGCGGTTCATCTGGTCGAGACGGTGGCGGCCCTCGGTGAGCTGGGCCTCCTGCGTGGCCTGCCAGGCCGCCGCATCGAGCTCGGCGCGGGCGAAGAGCTCAGTGTCACGGGCCGCCTGTGCGAGCGCGTGCGCCAGGGCGAACGCGATGCTGACCCACACGGCACTGCCCAGCACCCCCATCTCGACGAGAGCAGCCGGGCCAGACCAGACCACCACGATCACGGCGAGCGCCGCGATACCGAGCCACCCGAACAGCGCCCGCGTGCGCACGGTCACGATGGTCATCAGCGTGCCGATGGCAGCGACGGGCCACGTGGCGTACCCGTTCGACTTGGTCGCGTCGAGCTGCGAGAACACCAGAATGGAGATCACCAGGCTGAGGGCGAACGCGAGCGCGGCCATCCAGAGCGGCATCGTGAGCGGGCTGGTCGGCCAGAGGCACAGTGTGGTGATGGCGGCGTAGACCACCATGGCCACGATGACGGGCCCCGGCGAACGCGGCAGGTCGAGGGTGAAGACGGCGAGAACGAGGTGGTAGAGCGAGAAGAGGGCCGCGAGAACGAGCACGAGCGAGCGGGGCGGGGCGATCACGACGGAGTCCCCGGTCGCCATGACAGCACGATGGATGTTCCGCCACCCGGCATCGACAGAACCTCCACAACGCCGCCGACCATGTGCACACGCTCGCGCACCGATACACGAAGACCCAGACGCGCGGGGGGAACCGCGTCGGCCATAAACCCCACTCCCGTGTCAGCCACCTGCACCGTGACATCGTCGAACGACTCGGAGTGCACCGACAGCGTGCGCGAAACCGTGTCGCCGGCGCCGGCCGTGGCATCGCCGCCCGCGTGCTGCAGGCTGTTGATGAGGGCCTGAACGCCGGCGGAGTAGAGCGCCTCGGCGACCGGCGCCGGCAGCAGACGCTCGTCGAGGGAGCCCGTGGAATAGTCGATTCGACTGCTGAGCAGGCGCGCGGCGTCAGCGAGCCGTTCGGCGAACTGGGCCAGCGGTACGGCCGTCGACCCGAACACGCCCGCCGAGTGCTGCAGGGTGTCGAGCGAGTTCTGGGCGAGCGTCACGGCACGGCGGCGTTCGTCGACACTCTCGGCCCGCGCGGCCGTGATGAGCGTCGTGAGTACCGTGTCGTGCACGAGCGCGTCGACCTTCACCCGCTCGAGCTCTGAGGCGTGGTTCAGCGCCGCCCGAGCATACTCTCGCGTGGCGGTGACCTGAGCGGCATCGACGCGGTCTGCCGCCGCACGCAGACTCGTGACGATCATCAGGATGAACGCGCCGATCAACGTGACGTAGAAACCGTCGATGAGCGCGAACCCGACGCTCGCCGAACCACCGGCCGGCACCGTGCGAATGAAGACGTACACACAGGTCACCCCCACGCTGTACACCGCGGCCCAGCGCCAGGGAAAGGCGACGGCGGCGTAGGCGAAGGCCACGTCGAGCAGAAACCACAGCCACGGCTGGTTGCCTCTCGCGGCGGCCGTGTCGGTGATGGCGAGCGGCCACAGCACGAGCAGAATCGGGTAACTCAGCGCGAAGAATGCCATCGATGCTCTGACGCCGCGCCGGGCGATCGCGGCGACGAGGATCACCATGAGCTGCACGAAGACGACCAGCACGAAGCCCACGGCCCAGCCGAGGGGCAGCCAGCCCCACGATGCCGCGATGGAGGGCAGTGCGGGCATCGCGAAGAGCACCGCGAAGCCAGCCGACGAACGCGAGACGATGGTTTCGACGCTCGAGCGAGTGAGGGCGCTGCGGAGGCGCAGCTGGGGTGGCTGGGGTGGCTGGGCTGGCTGGGCTGGCTGGGCTGGCTGGGGCGACTGGTCGGGGCCGGTGGGTGCCGGTGGGGGCGCTGGCGCAGGCGCCGAATGCCCGGGGCTGGGCCGCGCCGGTGCTGGCACGTCAGCGCCCGGCATGCCGCACGTCGTCGATCGCGAGAATGCCGTCTTCGACTGCGCGGCGGAGAAGGTCGACCTTGGTGGGGGCGGGTCGCCCCACCTCCACGTACTTCGCGCGAACCCGGTCGAGGTACTCACGGGCCGTCGACGGTGCGATTCCGAGTTGCGCCGCCACCGCCTTCAGTGGCAGGCCTGAGGCGTACAGGTGCAGCACGTCTTGTTCACGCCGGCCCAGTTGCGCCCGGGAGAAGGCCTGGTCGGCATCGATGGCGCTGGCCCATTCGAGGTTGTTCAGCACCTCGCCCCGCGCCACCTGGCGAATGGCCGCCATCACGATGCTCGTCGAACTGGTCTTCGGAATGACCCCCGCCGCGCCCGCCGCCAGGGCGTCACGAATGCTCGAGGCGCGGTCGGCGATGCTGTGGATCAATACGTCGGCTCCGGTGGCCCTGGCCCGCTGCACATTGGAGGTGACAGTCGATGCGTCGCCCAGGCTCAGGTCGAGCACGATCACGTCGACAGTGGCCCCCTCGAGCAGGGGCAGCAGGGCATCCATCGTCAACGCGACGCCCACGACGTCGAACCCGGCATCGAGGCAGGCGGCGCGAAGCCCCAGCACAACCGACTCATGGTCGTCGACGATGGCGACCCGAACCTGCTGCGGCAATTCGGCCACGTGACCCTCCCGGCGAGACATCGAAGCTGTCGTCTCGCCTATCGTAGGCCCACCGCTGCTCAGCGCGGGGTCAGTACACCGATCGCTTCGACGTGGTGGGTGTGCGGAAACAGGTCGAACGCACGCAGTGACCGCAGCTCGTAACCCCCGGCAGAGAACTGCGCCAGGTCACGCGAGAACGCCACCGGATCGCACGCTACGTACACGACCTGGGCCGGGTGCAGGTCGATGAGGCTCGCCACAACCAGCTTGCCGGCGCCCGCGCGCGGCGGGTCGATGATGACGGATGCCCGGGCGAGAGCCTGACGCTCAGCCGTGCTGGCATCGCGCTGCAGTTGACCGAGGTACCGGTCGACACGAGCCGTGGCCGCCGACGCGTTCGCGGCGTCGCGCAGATTGAATTCGGCGTTCGCGGTGGCGCTCGCATCGCTCTCGACGCTCTCGATGCGCACGTCGGGTGTGAACCGGTCGATCAGGGCCGCGGCCAACAGGCCCACCCCGCCGTAGAGGTCGAGGTTGGCAGCTGAGGGGTCGAACAGCTCAGAGAGCACCTGCTGCTGCACGGCCTCGGTGAGCGTGCGGGCGGCGCCGTGGTGCACCTGCCAGAAGCCGAGTTCATCGAGCCTGAATTCTCGCTCGCCCACCCGCTCGACGATGGGCTTACCAGCCGGCGCCGACCCGACGACGACCCGGGCACCGCGGCGGCCGTCAGAGACCACGTCGACGCGGTCGGTACCGAGCAGGCGTTCGTCGAGGGGCGAAGCGTATTCGACCGCCTGAGTCGCGAGCGGAAGCGCGTCGACCGTCACGACGCGGTGCGAGCGCGCGGCGTAGGGGCCCACGAAACCGTCGTCGTCGACGTGCAGGCTCACCCGGGTGCGCCAGCCGAGGCCGTTCGCTGCATCATCGCCTTCGACCGCTTCGACCTGCACCTCGAGTGCCGGGTGGTTCTCGAGCCGGGCGAACCGCTGCAGAGAATCGACGAGCACCTGACGTTTGAGTTCGCGCTGCCAGGGCAGATCGATGTGGCCGAACTCGGCCCCGCCGGCGCGCCGGTCGGGGTCACGGTCAAGAGCCGCGGCCTTCCACACGTGCAGACGGCGGTGCGGGCTCTCCTCGAGTACCTCGACCGTCTCGGCGCGCCAGAACGACTGGTGGTCGTCGCTCGAGATGCGGGCCAAAACGGTTTCACCCGGCAGGCTGTCGGCGACGAAGACCACGCGGCCGTCGAGCCGCGCCACCGAAACCCCGCCGTGAGCGACGTTCGTCACCTGAAGCTCGACCGTCGTACCCAGAAGTTCACCCATACCTCCAGCATGACAGACGGTCATTGCCTACACTTGCCGACTATGCGCCTGTACCTCGCCTCCACCTCGCCCGCCCGACTCGCACTGCTGCGCCAGGTGGGAATCGAGCCGGTCGTCGTGCCCTCGCACGTCGACGAAGAGGGCGCTGTGCTCGCTGCCGAGGCCGCAGCCGGAGGCCCGCTCACGGCCCACGATCTCGTGCAGCTGCTCGCTCGCCTGAAGGCGGAGGCGGTACTCGATGCCGTACCGGGCGGCGAACCCATCGACGGCTTCATTCTGGGCGGCGACTCGGCCTTCGAGTTCGACGGGGTCATCTACGGCAAACCGCACCTGCCAGAGGTGGCAGCCGAACGCTGGCGACGGCATCGAGGGCGGGCCGGCGTGCTGCACAGCGGGCACTGGATGATCGACCACCGGTTGGGGGCAGGATCGGGTTCCGGCGGTTCGGGCACAGGCGGCGCGGAGTCTGGCAGCGCGGTGTCTGCGAGTGCGGTGTCTGCGAGCGCAGGCGCATTTCCCGCAGCCGGTAGTGTCACGTCGGCCACCGTCGAATTCGCCTCCGACATCAGCGACGCCGAGATCGCGGCCTACGTGGCCACCGGCGAGCCACTCGAGGTGGCGGGGGCGTTCACGATCGACGGGCTCGCGGCTCCGTTCATCCGCTCGATCAGCGGTGCGCCGTCGACGGTGATCGGCATGTCGCTGCCCGCGCTCCGCGACCTCACCGGCCAGCTCGGCGTGTCGTGGACCTCGTTCTGGAACACGCCGCACTCGTCCTGAGCATCCATCCTGAACACGCGCCAATTCATGCGCGGAGAGGCATACAGCGGCGCCGAGCAGCCCGTTTTGTAGACAACGGCACCGCCCGGGCATCCATTTTTGTAGGCACATGCCAAAGCGCCGGGCTGCCGGCCTAATAGGCTAGGTCACTATGCCTCGTATAACTAAAGTTCTGATTGCCAACCGCGGCGAGATCGCTGTGCGGGTTGTACGGGCCGCGAAAGACTCGGGTGTAGCGTCGGTGGCCGTCTACGCCGACCAGGACAGAGACGCCCTGCACGTTCAGCTGGCAGACGAGGCGTATGCCCTCGATGGCACCACGAGCGCTGAAACGTACCTCGTCATAGACAAGATTCTGTCGATCGCCAAGCGATCGGGCGCCGACGCCGTACACCCTGGTTACGGGTTTCTCGCTGAGAACGCCAGCTTCGCCCAGGCCGTCATCGACGCCGGGCTCATCTGGATCGGCCCCTCCCCCTCGGCCATCGAGCTGCTGGGCGACAAAGTGTCGGCGCGCCACATCGCCGAGCGCGTGGGCGCACCCCTCGCCCCCGGCACCATCGACCCCGTCACCGGCGCCGACGAGGTTCTCGACTTCGTCGCCATCCACGGCCTGCCCGTGGCCATCAAGGCTGCCTTCGGCGGCGGTGGCCGCGGCCTGAAGGTCGCCCGCACGGTCGAAGAGATTCCTGAGCTGTTCGAATCGGCCACCCGCGAGGCCATCGCTGCCTTCGGTCGCGGCGAGTGCTTCGTCGAGAAGTACCTCGATGAACCGCGCCACGTCGAGACGCAGTGCCTAGCCGATTCACACGGCAACGTGGTGGTCGTATCCACCCGCGACTGTTCATTGCAGCGCCGCCACCAGAAACTCGTCGAAGAAGCCCCGGCGCCCTTCTTGAGCGACGAGCAGAACGAGGGCCTCTACCGGGCATCCAAAGCCATCTTGAAAGAGGTCGGCTATGTGGGGGCCGGCACCTGCGAATTCTTGGTGGCGAAAGACGGCACGGTGTCGTTTCTCGAAGTGAACACGCGCCTGCAGGTCGAACACCCGGTCTCAGAAGAGGTCACCGGCGTCGACCTCGTACGCGAGCAGTTCAGGCTCGCCGAGGGCGGCGTGCTCGGCTACGACGACCCTGCGCCCCGCGGGCACTCATTCGAGTTCCGCATCAACGGCGAAGACGCCGGCCGCGGTTTTCTGCCGAGCCCCGGGCCCATCCACGTGTTCAAGGCTCCGGGCGGCCCCGGCGTGCGCGTCGACACCGGCGTGCAGGCGGGCGACGTGATCTCCGGGTCGTTCGACTCGCTGCTCGCCAAACTCATCGTGACCGGCGCGACTCGTGAAGAGGCGCTCGAACGGGCCCGCCGCGCGCTCGACGAGTTCGAGGTGGCCGGCCTGCCCACCGTGCTGCCCTTTCACCGTGCCATCGTGCGCGATCCCGCCTTCGCTCCCGAGGCCGGGCAGCCGTTCAGCATCTACACCCGCTGGATCGAGACCGACTTCGACAACACCATCGAGCCGTGGAGCGGGTCACTCGACGACGCAGCACCCGCGCCCGCCCGCAGCACGGTTGTCGTCGAGGTCGACGGCAAGCGCATCGAGGTCGTGCTGCCCGAGCGCCTGCTCTCGGCTGCCGGCAGCGGCATCGGTTCAGGGGCCGGCAGTTCGGGGGCGACCCTCGGCGCAGCACCGCGTCGGCGCAGCGGTTCCACCGGAGCCACGCTCACGGCCACCGGCAACTCGGTGAAGGCTCCCATGCAGGCCACCGTCATCAAGCTGGCCGTGGCCGAAGGCGACAAGGTCGTCAAGGGCGACCTCATCGTGGTGCTCGAGGCCATGAAGATGGAGCAGCCCATCCAGGCGCACAAAGACGGCATCGTGTCGTCGATTGACGCAGTCGTCGGCGAGACGGTCTCGTCGGGGCACCGGCTGCTCGAGATCTCCGACCACGTGGCGGCGTAGCGGCCGCCGCTCCCTCGATATTGCGGGGCGTGAGACGATGGACGCATGTCGAGTTCCGCGTTTCCGCTGGTCGACGCGGCCGACATTGCGCGGCTGGTCGGCCGCCCCAGCTTCGATCGGGCTCGGCCCTACGCCCGGGGGTCTGCGGTCGCGAATCTCGTGTGGAACGCCGAGACGCGCACCCTCACGGCCGCAGTTCAGGGCTCTGAAGGCGCTCCCTACCGCTGTTCGGTAACGCTCGACGAATCGAATTCGGTGTACTGGGTGCCCGTCAGCTCTTCGTGCAGCTGCCCGGTGCGTTTCGACTGCAAACACGTCGCCGCCGCCCTCCTCGCCAGCAATGCGGCCCACGTTCGCCGGCCGGTGGGCGATCACGGGTATGCGTGGGTCGCGCCGGGTGACCTGGGTGCGCCGGGTATTCCGGGCGGCTTGGATGCGTCGGGCACGCCTGCAACCGGCGGCATGCGCACCCCTGACGCCGACGCCGAACGCGGTACCGAGTGGCTGCCCGGGCGAGCCCCACGGGAGCTCGGCGAGTGGTATTCGCCGGCATCGGAGGCTCCGGCCCCCGCCGCCGCTGAAGCCCAGGGCTGGCGCCAGCGGGTGGGCGCGCTGTCTCAGCCCGGCGCATCCTCGGCGGCGGCAAAGCTCGTCGCACCCGCGCGCGGCGGGCAACGCTCGACCACGGCGATGGGGCTGCAGTTCGAAGTGCGGGAGTTCGTTCCGCGCAGCCGTGAGCAATGGCGGGGGCCGACCACGAAGGCCGCCCGCGAGCCGAAGGCGACCGATGATCCGCTCGAGCGCGCGCCCCGGCGACTCGGCGTTCGCCCCGTGGTTCGGAGTGCCGCCGGAAGCTACATCAAGGCGAGCGTCAGCTGGGGGTCGTTCACCCACCAGGTGAACCGGCTGAACCTGAACCCGGAGCACCACCGGTGGTTCGCCCAGTTCGCCGCCGTACAGCGTGCCACCCGCGAGCTGTACACCGGCCAGGAGAACGACTGGCTCTACCTCGACGACTTCAGTTCGCCCCTGCTGTGGGGGCTGCTCGACGAAGCCGCGCAGCTCGGAATCCCTCTGCTGGGCACCAAGAAGGCCTCGGTGGTGAAGGTGGGGGCGGGCGCCACGGTTCGGCTCGATGCTTCGCGGGCCGGCCAGGAGACGGCAGGGCCGGGGGTGGCAGAGCGGGGCGACCTGGTGCTTTCGGCGAGCGTGGTGGTCGACACGGCAGTACGCCCGGCATCGTCGAGCGGGGCCATCGGCGACCACGGGGTCTACACGTACGATCTGGCCCGGTCGAGCATCGTGCTGGCGCCAACGGTGACCGCCGCTGTCGAACCCACCAGCGAACGAGCCCACGCGGTGGCTCCCGAGGCCCGGGCAGACGAGACCATCGCGCCGGGTGCCGAGGGTGTCCCCGCCGTGCGCACGCGTCTGGGCGAGGAGGAACGCGCGCTGCTCGGCCACGTTGCCGACGTGGTGGTGCCCGCTGACGAGGTCGGGGAGTTCTTCGAGACGTTCTATCCGCGGCTCCGCCGCGCTGTGACGCTGGTCAGCAGCGACGAGACGGTCGAGTTTCCCGAGATAGCCCCGCCCGTTCTGGTTCTGACCGCACGCTTTCGCGCGAAGAACGTGCTCAGTCTTGACTGGTCGTGGCAGTACGGTTCGGGTGAACACACTCAGCAGCTGCCGCTGTACGCCTCGACCGAGGATGCCGATGCGGATGCCGACGGCGGAGGCGACGGCGACGAACGCGATACCGCTGCCGAGCGGCACACCCTCGGGGCGGTTCTCAGGGCCCTCGAGTTCGCGAACGACGCGGCAGCAGAGATCGGTGCACGGTCGGAGGCCTTCGAGCCGGTCGACCCGGCGCGCCCGCTGAATGCCAGCCTCGTGCTGCAGGGGTTCGATGCTGCCGTCTTCACCGAGAAGACACTGCCGATTCTGGAGCACCTCGACGCGGTGCAGGTCGACATCGTGGGCAAGCGGCCCGACTACCGCGAGCTGACCGGTGACCCGGAGCTCACCATCACCACCGTCGAGAGCGACAAGCGCGACTGGTTCGACCTTGGCATCATCGTGAACGTTGGCGGCTACCGGGTTCCGTTCGGGCCGCTTTTCAAGGCGCTCTCGAAGGGCGAGACGAAGCTGCTCATGGTCGACAAGACCTACCTCACCCTCGACCATCCCTCGTTCGACCGGCTGCGTGAGCTGCTGGCGGAGGCCAGCGCCCTCGCCGAGTGGGACACCGGAGTGCGCATCAGCCGCTACCAGGCGAGCCTGTGGTCGGAGTTCGAAGACCTCGCCGAAGAAACGGTTCAGGCGGTGGCGTGGCGCGAGGCCGTTTCGGGCCTGAACACCGTGACGAGCATCCGGCCCACGCCACTGCCCGCAACCGTGGATGCCTCGCTGCGGCCCTACCAGCTCGAAGGTTTTCACTGGCTCGCCTTTCTCTATGAACACGGTCTGGGCGGCATTCTCGGTGACGACATGGGGCTCGGCAAGACACTGCAGACCCTCGCTCTCGTAGCGCACGCCCGGGGGGCCGCACCGGGCGGCACCCCGCCGTTTCTCGTGGTGGCACCGACCTCTGTGGTCTCGAACTGGCTCGCCGAAGCGGCCAGGTTCACCCCTTCGCTCGTGGTCAGTGGCGTCACAACCACCCAGGCGAAGGGCAAGCGAACCGTGGCCCAGATCGCCGACGGAGCCGACATCGTGGTCACGAGTTATGCGCTGTTCCGGCTCGACTTCGCGGCATACAGCGCGGTGGGCTGGTCGGGGCTGATTCTCGACGAAGCGCAGTTCGTGAAGAACCACACGTCGAAGCTGCACGAGTGCGCAACCGCACTCGACGCTCCCTTCAAACTCGCCATCACCGGAACCCCCCTCGAGAACAACCTGATGGAACTCTGGTCGCTCTTCGACATCGTGGCACCCGGGCTGTTCGCCTCTGCGCCGAGGTTTCAGGAGGCGTATGTGAGGCCCATCGAGAAGGCGCTCGACCCCACGCTGCTGCCGAAGCTGCGGCGGCGCATTCGGCCACTGCTGATGCGTCGCACGAAAGAACTCGTGGCCCCCGAGCTGCCGGCTAAGCAGGAGCAGACGCTGCAGGTCGCGCTGCTGCCCGCCCACCAAGCGCTCTACGACACCTTCTTTCAGCGAGAGCGCCAGAAACTGCTCGGTCTCATCGACGATCTCGACCGCAACCGATTCATCGTCTTTCGCTCGCTGACGCTGCTGCGCATGCTGAGCCTCGATGCGTCGCTGATCGACGAGAAGTACGCAGATGTACCTTCGAGCAAACTGAATGCCCTGTTCGAGCAACTCGATGATGTGGTGGCCGAGGGCCACCGCGCCCTCGTGTTCAGCCAGTTCACCTCGTTTCTCGGCAAGGCGGCCACCCGTCTCACCGAAGCCGGCATCGAATTCGAGTACCTCGACGGCTCGACCAGGCGCCGGCCCGAGGTCATCGCGCGGTTCAAATCCGGCACGGCCCCGGTCTTTCTGATCAGCCTGAAGGCGGGCGGGTTCGGCCTGAACCTCACCGAAGCCGACTACGTGTTCATGCTCGACCCGTGGTGGAACCCGGCCACTGAGAACCAGGCGATCGACCGTACGCACCGCATCGGCCAGACCAAGAGCGTGAACGTCTACCGGCTGGTGGCGACCGGAACCATCGAAGAGAAGGTGATGGCGCTCAAAGAGCAGAAGGCGAAGCTCTTCGATGCGGTGATGGACGACGACGCCGTGTTCAGCACCGCCCTCACCGCCGACGATATCCGCGGCCTGCTCGACGTGTGAACAGCACCTCACAGGCCGCACGGCCCGCTCCAGTACCAGCAACCGGTGCTCCCCGCCCTCGGGGCGATGACAAGCGAGACGTGCTGCACATCCGAGCGGCCGACCAGGTTCGCGGCGGAGACGTCAAGGTCGAAAGTGCCGGCGACGGTGGGGGTGCCACTCAGCACTCCGGATGCCCGGTCGAGTGACAATCCGCTCGGAAGCGGTTCTAAGGCAGCGAACACCGTCGGGTCAAGGCCCGTCGCGGTGATCTGCGCGCGGTACGCCACATCGACCTGAGCCGCCGAAGGCGGAGCCGCCGACGTGATGACGGGCGCGAGTGGCGCGATACCCACCGAATCGGTCGCCGTGTTCGCCGTGAACAGCGATCCGCTGCGGTCGGCCACGATCGCTTCGGCTGACGGTGATCCGGTGAGCGTCGTGACCGCATCGATCACGCTGCCATCGACACCGAACATCGAGATCGTGTTGTCACCGATATTGCTCGTGTAGACATTGCCGATGAGATCGTTCGTGATGGCGAAGGGGTAGGTTCCGGGCATGCGGTGCCGTGACATGAGATTCAGGCCGATGGGGAGATCTTCGCCGATCTCGTAGACGCTCGCGCCGGCCGCGCTCACGGCGTAGACGTGGTCGTGGTGGTCGAAGGCGAGGCCGGTGGGGTAGGTGCCGGCGTCGAGCGTCGCCCACGCCCGGGTCACCGAGGCGGGGCCGGCCGTGCCGTACGTGATGCGGGAGATGGTGCCGTCACCGGTGTTCGCCACGAACAGGTCGCCGTGATCGTCGAAGGCGAGCGCTTGCGAGTCGGCGACCGGGTCGAGTGCGGCGACCGCGAGTTCGTCTCCCGCGGCCGAGAGTTCGACCACTGTCTCGTCACCGCTGTTCAGTACGAAGATGGCGCCGGCCGGGCTGATGGCGACGTCGACCGGGTGCCGCCCCGCAAGTGCGGCGCCGGCGTGTGCGGTGAAGGCCGAGTCGGCGAGCCCCGTGTCGGGGTCGAGCTTCACCACCGTGCTGGTCGTGAAGCTCGTGACGTAAAGAGCTCCCGCCGCGTCTTCTGCGATGTGCACGGGCAGCGAACCCGACGGAAGCGTTCCGTCGAAGCGTGGGTCGAGCCGGCCGCCGGCCAGCACCTTGCTGACCGAATTCGTACCCGGGTTCACCGTGAACACGTCACCGGCCGTGTCGACGACCAGTGCGCCGGGCTCTGCGCCCCGGGGAAGGGACGCGTACGCCGCCGGATGCACCACGGCTTGTGCGCTGCCCGCCAGGCCAGCAATGCCGCCCGCCATCAGCAGCGCTACAACGGGAACGGCGGCACAGAGTCGTCGATTCATGAAGGTTTCCTCTCGGTAGTTGCGGCCGGCCAACGAGCATGGCAACCGTCGCAAAGACGAGAGTAAATCATTTATGAGGCCCAGAACGGGCCTGTGGATAACTAGCCGGCCTCCGAAGCCGCAGGGGCTACCTTGACTGCATGACCTCATCTGCACTACTCGAATGGCGCGGCCCACGAAGCGAGCGACTGCATTGACGCCATCGTCACGGAAACGACAGTGCCCCTCGGGAGCGTTCGAACCATTGTGAGCAACCGTTTTCAGAGTGGGCGAAAGCTCGATTTCGGGAATGCCAACCCCTCGACTCTTGGAGCGGACTTTCTCGCCCTGGGGCTGCCATTGGTCACCAAGATAAATGAACTACACCCTGTCGGCGGATCTTTCGCACTGCTACAACTCCAGCGATTGAACGAGGCGCGCAATGCCCTCATTCACGATGACCCGGTCAGCATTGCGGCGTGCAGAACCATGCAGCCCCTCGTCCTTGAGACGGCCCGGCGATGGCGACAGTCGCTCGACTTCGTCGCCGCAGAAATGGATACTATTATGCGAGAACATCTCACTGATCTGATTGGAGCGCCTCCATGGTGAACGCAGAACGTGAACCCACAACTCAGCTGAACCGAACGGAACCCCTGCGAGCCGGGCAGAAAGTCATGGTCAGGTTCGGTGTGAGCGACATGCTGGCGACGGTGCGCTACGTCACCGTGCGGAAAGACCGCACACGGGTGTCGGTGGTGTTCGATTTCGCCCGAAGTGAGGTGTCAGAAGACTATTTCGGCATCTACGACATCGAGGAGGTACGCCGAGTCGCGTGAGCGTGAGCGTGAGCGTGCCAAATTGACCCACTCACGCCGGCGAACGCAGCTACAGAACGATGTGCATCGCGCGCGCCGCGTCGGAGATCGAGCCGGAGAGCGACGGGTACACCGTGAACGCGCGAGCCACCTGGTCTACGGTGAGGCGATGCTCGACGGCGAGCGCGAGCGGGAATATGAGTTCACTCGCCTTCGGGGCCACGATGACGCCCCCGATGACCGTACCCGAACCGGTGCGGGCGAACAGCTTCACGAAACCGTCTTTGATGCCCATCATCTTGGCCCGGGGGTTCTCGCTGAGCGGCAGCTTGTAGATGTCGCCCTGGGCGATGCCATCCTCGATCTGCCGCTGGGTCCAGCCGACGGTGGCGATCTCGGGCTGGGTGAAGATGTTCGAGGCGACGTTGCGAATCTCGGTGGGGTTCACCGCGTCACCCATGGCGTGAAAGACGGCCGTGCGACCCTGCATCGAGGCAACGGATGCCAAGGGCAGGAAGGTCGTGCAGTCGCCGGCCGCGTAGATACTCGGCACACTCGTGCGAGCCACCCGGTTCACCCGGATGTGCCCTGACTCGGTGAGTTGAACGCCCGCCTCTTCGAGGCCGATGCCGGCGGTGTTCGGGATGGCCCCCACCGCCATCAGGCAGTGGCTGCCTTCTACCGTGCGACCGTCGCTCAGCGTCGCCACCACGCCATTCTCGGTTCTGACCACCGAATCGGCGCGCGACTTAGACAGCACGGTCATTCCGTTGCGCCGGAACACGTTCTCGATCACCGCAGCAGCATCAGCGTCTTCACCCGGCAGAACCTGATCGCGGCTCGAGATGAGGGTGACTTTCGAGCCGAGGGCGGTGTACGCCGACGCGAACTCGGCGCCGGTCACACCCGATCCGACCACGATGAGGTGCTCGGGGATGGCCTCGAGCGTGTAGAGCTGGGTCCAGGTGAAGATGCGTTCGCCGTCGGGCATGGCACTGGCGAGCAGGCGCGGGCTCGCGCCCACCGACACCACAATCGTGTCGGCTTCGATGCGGTCGAAGTCGATGGCCCCGGCGCCATGACCGGTCGAGACGATGACAGCATCACGGCCATCCAGTCGCCCATCGCCCTGTACGACCTTCACACCCGACCGAATGAGGGTCGACTTCATGTCTTCTGACTGCTGGCGCGCGAGGCCGAGCAACCGCTTGTTGACGGCCTGCAGGTTCACTGCAACCTCGGGGCGCACCGCGCGGCCCGACTCGGTGCGGCTGAAGAACTGCACGCCGAGGTCGGCGGCCTCACCGATGGCCGATGCGGCCTCAGCGGTGGCGATCAGCGTCTTCGAGGGCACAACGTCGGTGAGAACGGCCGCGCCGCCCACCCCGACCCGTTCGATGAGGGTGACTTCAGCGCCGAGTTGGGCGCCGGCGATGGCTGCTTCGTAGCCACCGGGGCCCCCGCCAAGAACGGTGATTCTCTGCTTGCGCTCGAATTCATAGGCCATACGGCCATTCTTCCCCAGCGACGCCCCGGCCGACAAACTGCACAGATTCTGGCGCGTATCGAATCGGTTACCGGCGCGTTAACTAAAGTGGTGGAATGTCTTCAACACCTGCCTCCGAACCCGCACTGAACCCGCTCGACCAGGCCGATCTGAGCCCCTTCGACATCGCCCTCGAGGCGGCCGGGCAGATCGCCGAGAAGACCGGCGTCGCGCACCACGACATCGCGCTGACGCTCGGCAGCGGCTGGGCGAAGGCAGCCGACCTCATCGGCGAGACGGTTGCGACCATTCCCGCCACGGAGATCGTCGGGTTCAGCGCGCCCGCCGTCGTCGGTCACGTGGGTTCGCTTCGTTCGGTGCGACTGCCGAGCGGCAAACACGCGCTGGTCATCGGCGCCCGTACCCACTACTACGAGAGCCACGGGGTGCGCCGGGTGGTGCACAGCGTTCGAACGGCGGCGGCAACGGGGGCATCCATCATGATTCTCACCAACGGTGCCGGCGGCATTCGTGAGACCTGGCGGCCGGGCTCACCCGTTCTCATCAGCGACCACATCAACCTCACAGCCGACTCGCCCCTCGAGGGCGCCACCTTCATCGACCTCACCGACCTCTATTCGAAGCGGTTGCGCGACATCGCTCGAACAGTGGATGCTCAACTCGACGAAGGCGTCTACGTTCAGTTTCGCGGCCCGCACTACGAGACCCCGGCCGAAGTGCAGATGGCGAAGACCATCGGTGGGCACATCGTCGGAATGTCGACGGCCCTCGAGGCCATCGCCGCGCGCGAGGCCGGCATGGAGGTGCTGGGCATGTCGCTCATCACCAACCTCGCCGCGGGCATCTCGAAGACAGCGCTGTCACATCGCGAGGTCATCGAGGCCGGCCAGCAGGCAGAACCCGTGATCAGCGCGCTGCTTGCTCGCATCGTGGCGGCCCTGTGAGCGGCATTGTGGCGGTGGCCGAGGCGTGGCTGGCGCAAGATCCTGACACCGAGACGAGAGCCGAGCTGACCCGGCTCATCGCCCGGGCCCGCGTGGAGCCGGCCGATGACGACGTTGCCGACGCGCTGTCGACGCTGCACGAGCGATTCGACGACCGTCTGAAGTTCGGTACGGCCGGGCTCCGCGGCGAGATCGCGGCCGGCTCGAACCGTATGAACCGGGTACTGGTGGCCCAGGCCGCAGCCGGCATCGCCGCATACCTGCTCGAGAAGGCCGCTCCCGGAGTCGTGCCGTCGGTGGTCATCGGGTACGACGGGCGAAAGAATTCCCAGGTGTTCGCCGCTGATTCGGCCGAACTCCTCGCTGGCGCAGGGCTTCGCGCGATTCTGTTGCCGCGGCTGCTGCCGACCCCTGTCGTTGCGTTCGCCGTTCGCCACCTCGACGCGAGCGCCGGAATCATGGTGACCGCGTCGCACAATCCGCCGAACGACAACGGCTACAAGGTGTACCTCGGCGGCATCGACGAGGGCTCGCAGATCGTGGCTCCAGCCGACGAAGAGATCGAGACGCACATCCGGCGCGTTGCAGCCGAGTCGCTGGTGCCCGAGCTGCCGCGTTCGGCGGCCTACACAGTGGCGGCCGAGTCGGTCATCGACGCCTACGTCACGGCGACGGCAGCGGCAGGTCTGCTGCCGCCCAGCGAGATCGGTGCTCAGCCGCGAACGGTCTACACCGCCATGCACGGGGTGGGCTGGCAGACGTTCTCGAGGGTGCTCGGCGCGGCCGGCTTCATCGAGCCCGACCTGGTGCTCGCGCAGATCGAACCGGATGCACGTTTTCCCACCGTGGCGTTCCCGAACCCCGAGGAGCCCGGCGCGCTCGACCTCGCGTACGAGACCGCTCAGTCGTCGGGGGCGCACCTGATCATCGCGAACGATCCCGATGCCGATCGGCTCGCCATCGCGGTGCCCGACAAGTCGACCGACAGCGGGTACCGGCGTCTGACGGGCAATGAGGTGGGTGCGCTTCTCGGGTGGCGGGCTGCCGAGAAGCACGCGGCGGCAAGTGCCGCTGCGACGGAGACCGTAGGCTCCGCCGCCACCGAGCCTGCCACCCTCGCGTGCTCGGTGGTCTCCTCTCCCGCGCTCAGCGCCGTCGCGGCCGCGTATGGGCTGCGGTTTCAGGAGACGCTCACCGGGTTCAAGTGGGTGTCACGGGTTCCGGGGCTCATCTTCGGCTTCGAAGAGGCGCTCGGCTACCTCGTGAACCCAGAGAGTGTGCGCGACAAAGACGGCATCTCTGCAGCCGTCGCGCTGCTGTCGCTGGCCAGCGAGCTGGCGGTTGACGGCTTCACTCTCAGTGACCAGCTCGACCGGTTCAGCGAGAGGTTCGGCCACTACGACTCGGCCCAGGTCTCGCTGAGGGTCACCGACCTGAGCCGCATCGGCGAGATCATGGCCGCCCTTCGCGCCGACCCGCCGCAGAGCATCGGCGGGGTCGCCGTGGCGAGCATCGACGATCTGTCGGCCGGTTCGGCCGAACTGCCGCCGAGTGACATTCTGCGCATCACCACGACCGACGGCTCGCGCATCATGGTTCGCCCGAGTGGAACCGAACCGAAACTGAAGGTCTACATCGACGTGTCGAGCAGCGAGGGCAGCCTCGCAAAACGCAAGGCCTCCGTCGCGAAGCGCCTCTCGGCCCTCGAACGCGGCATGCGCGAGCTGGTCGCGTGAGCGGGGCAAGCCTGTGAGCGGGTCATGCCTGTGAGCGGGGCGCGAGTATGAGCGACACTGGCGAGTTCGACCTGCCGGGCCCCAGCGCGGGATTCGTGCAGTCTCTCGCGCGGGGGCTGTCGGTCATCCGGGTCTTCGGGCATGACACACCGCTGATGACCCTCAGCGAGATCGCACGCGCAACCGGGCTCACCCGGGCCACGTCTCGGCGATTTCTGCTCACCCTCATCGAGCTCGGCTACGTGCGAACCGACGGCAAGACCTTCGCCCTCACGGCCAAGGTGCTCGAACTCGGCTTCAGCTACCTCTCGGGCATCACCCTGCCCGAGATCGCCCAGCCGCACCTCGAAGCGCTTTCACGGTCGGTCGGCGAATCGACGTCGGCGGCCATCATCGACGGCCCCGACATCGTGTACATCGTGCGGGTGCCCACGCACCGCATCATGACGGTGGGGATCAACCTCGGCACCCGGTTGCCCGCCTACGCCACCTCGATGGGCAGAGTACTGCTCGCGGGGCTCTCACCGGCCGACCTGGCCTCGTATCTTCACGATGTGAAGCTGCGCGCCCTGACCGAACGCACCGTGGGTTCGGAGAACGCCCTCACTGCCGAACTCGACAAAGTGCGTTCGAACGGATGGGCCGTGGTCGACCAGGAACTCGAACCGGGGCTCCGCTCGATCGCCGTGCCTCTTTCCGGGCCCGACGGCAGGGTGGTGGGCGCCATCAACGTGTCGACGCAGGCCTCGTCGGGAACGAACGACGCCATGCGAAAGAAATACCTGGCGGCACTGAAGCAGACAGCCGCACGCATCGAATCCGACCTGCAACTGGCCCCGACCGCGCTCTGACGCCTCACCCAGCTCGGATCAGCTCAGCTCACCTCAGCCGGTCTCAGCTCACCTCAGCCGGTCTCAGCTCACCTCAGCCGGGCTCAGCTCACCTCAGCCAGGCTCAGCCCAGCGCCTGCTCCAGCTTCGCCGTCAGCTCATCAACATCGAAGTAGTTCTCGACCACGATGATGTCGGCATTCGTCTTTCCGAGCGAATCGACGAACTCAGGCGACGTCAGAATCACCTGTGCATCCGCCGCCACCACCGACACGCTCGCGATGTCGGCCGCCGTCACATCGGCCTCGATGTCGAGCCGGCGGAGGGCGCGCTCAGCGTTCACCTTCAGGATGCCCGACGTACCCACACCCGCACCACAGATCGCAACGATTTTCATTCGACTCCCCCTGTTTCGCTCGGGCGCTGAAACAGCGCCTGCACCTCGCCCTGAGTTGCGGCGCGCGCCACCCTGTCGATTGCTGTCGGATCGTTGAACACATTCGCCAGCTCAGCTATTCCACTCACGTGTTCGTCGGCGGTGATCACCGCGAGGCCGAGCACGACCGACACCGGGTCGTTGTACGGATGCCCGAACACCACCGGCTCGTCGAGTGTGACCACCGACATGCCCGACTCCAGCACGTCGGGTCCCGGCCGTGCGTGAGCGAGCGCCAGCCCCGGCGCGATGACGATGTACGCACCGAATTCCTCGACCATGGCCACCATGCGGGGACCGTATTCGTCTGTCGTCACGCCTGCATCGGTGAGGGCTGCACCTGCGAGCAGCACGGCCTCGCGCCAGTCGGCGGCGTGCTGCTGCAGCGCGATCGCCGAGTCGGGTAGGGAGAGCATCCGAAAGCCCTTCAGGCCTCGTCGAAACCTTCGGAGATGGCCTCAGCCAGCTCTTCACGGTCTTCAAGCGGAAGGAACGTCGCAGCCGCGGCGTTCAACTGGAATGTCTCGAGGTCTGAGAGGTCGTACGCGAACGCATCCGACAGCAGCGCGAGCTCCTGGCTCAGGGTGGTGTTGCTCATCAACCGGTTGTCGGTGTTCACGGTGACCCGAAATCCGAGCTGGTAGAGCAGGTCGAACGGATGATCGATGAGTTCCTCACCCCACTGGGCAATCGCCCCCGTCTGCAGGTTCGACGACGGCGAGAGCTCGAGCGCGATCTGTCGGTCTTTCACCCATTGCGACAGCGTGCCGAGCGTGACGAAGGTGCTCGCGTCATCTTGCCGCTCGACCGTGATGTCTTCGGCGATACGTACTCCGTGGCCAAGCCGCAGGGCACGCCCGTCGAACAGCGCGCTGCGGATGCTGCCCAGGCCGTCAGCCTCACCCGCGTGCACCGTCGTCGGCAGGTGGTTCTGGGCGAGGTAGTCGAAGGCCGCGCGGTGGTTCGCGGCCGGAAAGCCGAGTTCGGGCCCAGCAAGGTCGAAGCCCACAACCCCCCGGTCGCGGTGGCGCACCGCGAGTTCGGCCACCTCCATCGAGCGGTGGGCGTGCCTGATGGCCGTGATGAGCTGGCCGGTGCGGATTCTCTGGCCGTCGGCGAGCGCATCCTCGACGCCCTGGTCGAGGCCCGCCTGAACCGCCGCAACAGCCGCATCGAGGCTCAGCCCGCCGGCCTGGTGCAGTTCGGGTGCCCAGCGCACTTCGCCATAGATCACTCCGTCAGCGGCGAGGTCGTTCACGAACTCCCGGGCGACCCGGGTGAGCGCCTCGCTGGTCTGCATGACGGCAGCGGTGATGTCGAAGGTCTTCAGGTATGACACGAGAGATCCGGAGTCGGCCGAGTTCTCGAACCAGCCCTCGAGCGCTTCGGCACCGTTCGCCGGCAGGTCGAACCCGATGGCGTCGGCGAGTTCGACGATGGTCTGACCGCGCAGCCCTCCGTCGAGATGATCGTGCAGCGAGACTTTCGGCAGGCCCGTGATGCTGATGTCGCTGCCCGACAGAAAGAGTTCGTTGCCGCGCACCGACATTGTGTTACCTCCACTGTTCGAAGGGCAGCTGCCCCATCGCGGCCCTCGTATGGGTGAGGCACCACTCATAATCTATCGGAGTGCTCGCCCCGGGCATCCAGCAAACTCTCGGTGCGCGTTCACGCTCGCGTGTCGAGTCGCCTCGAGTTGCCTCGAACCGCCGCGTGCAGCACGCTGAACAGTGACCCACCGCACCCGACGAAAGCGAGCCCGCATGCCCCGCAAGATCATTCTCGACTGTGACCCCGGCCACGACGACGCGGTCGCGATGCTGCTCGCGCACGGCAACCCGGAGATCGAGCTGATGGCGGTGACCACCGTGGTGGGCAACCAGACGCTCGAGAAAGTCACCCGAAACGCCCTGTCGGTGGCGCGCGTGGCGGGAATCGTGGGAGTGCCGTTCGCGGCGGGGGCGGCGAGGCCACTGGTTCGGCAGATCGAGTTGGCCGGGAGCATCCACGGCGAGTCGGGGCTCGACGGCCCGGTGCTGCCTGAACCGACCATCGAGCTCGACAAACGACACGCCATCGACCTCATCATCGACACGATCATGCAGCACGAGCCCGGTGAGATCACCCTTGTTCCCACGGGCGGTCTGACCAACATCGCCATGGCCGTGCGCAAAGAGCCGCGCATCGCCGAGCGCGTACGCGAGGTCGTTCTGATGGGCGGCGCCTACGCGGGCGGCAACTGGAGCGCGACCAGCGAGTTCAACATCATCATCGACCCCGAGGCCGCGCACATCGTCTTCAACGAGAAGTGGCCGCTCACGATGGTGGGGCTCGACCTCACGCACCAGGCCCTCGCCACGCCCGAGGTGGCGGCGGCCATCGCCGCCGTCGGCACCGGGCCCGCACGCTTCGTGGGCGAGTTGCTCGAGTTCTTCGCGGAGGCCTACCGTGACAACCAGGGCTTCGACTCGCCCCCTGTGCACGATCCGTGCGCGGTGGCCTACGTGATCGACCCGAGCATCATGACCACCCGCACGGCTCCGCTCGACATCGAACTCACAGGAACTCTCACGCTCGGCATGACCGTGGCCGACTTTCGCGCCCCCGCTCCGGCCGACTGCACCACCCAGGTCGCCGTCAGCCTCGACCACGGGCGCTTCTGGGCGCTCGTAGTGGATGCCCTGCAGCGCATCGGCGACCCCGCCCAGTAGCCCGCGCCACGCCGCGCCGCGCCACGCTCCGTCCCGCACCCGACCCCGCGCAGACCCGATCCGCCCCTCGACTTTCCCCACAACGTCGCTCAGCCCGCCACACGCCGACGTTCTGGGGAAACTCGTCCCACAGTGCCACAGGGGCGGGCGGGCGGGGCGCTACGCGAGCCGCTCAGCCACGAGCGGGCCGCGCGGCACGAACGACGCCGCGGGGCCGACGGCGTACGCGCCGTCGAGCGCGTCGAGCGCCCGTTCGAAGCGAGACGCATCGTCGGCGAAGAGCGTGAACAGCGGTTGACCCGCCGTCACGGCGTCGCCGGCCTTCAGATGGAGGTCGATACCGGCGGCGTGCACAACCTGGTCGGTCGCCCGGGCGCGGCCGGCCCCGAGCCGCCACGCAGCGATACCGAAGGGCAGCGCGAGCTGTTCGAGCAGCACGCCCGACGACGCCGCGTAGACCGTGTGCGATTCCCGCGCAACGGGCAGTGCGGCATCCGGGTCTCCACCCTGCGCCACGATGAACCGCCGCCACGTATCCATGGCTCGGCCCGAAGTCAGCGCTCCGGCGACATCGGCGTCGGGCTGCCCGGCAAGCGCGAGCATCTCTGACGCGAGCGCCAGCGTGAGCTCGACGACATCGGCCGGCCCGCCGCCGGCAAGCACCTCGAGCGACTCGCGCACCTCGTTCGCATTGCCGATGGTGAGCCCGAGCGGGCGCTCCATATCGGTGAGCAGAGCCGATGTGCGCACCCCGGCATCGTTGCCGAGGTCGACCATGGCCTGTGCAAGCTCGCGCGACCGAGCGATATCTCGCATGAACGCCCCCGAGCCGAACTTCACATCGAGCACGAGCGCCTTGGTTCCTTCGGCGATCTTCTTGCTCATGATCGACGAGGCGATGAGCGGAATCGCCTCGACCGTCCCCGTGATGTCTCTGAGCGCATAGAGCTTCTTGTCGGCGGGTGCGAGGCCCGCGCCGGCCGCACAGATCACGCCGCCCACGTCGCGAAGCTGCGCCATCATCTCGTCATTCGTGAGGTCTGCCCGCCAGCCCCGGATGCTCTCGAGCTTGTCGAGCGTTCCGCCGGTGTGGCCCAGCCCTCTGCCCGACAACTGCGGAACAGCCACCCCGAATGACGCAACGAGTGGCATCAGCGGCAGCGTGATCTTGTCGCCGACCCCGCCCGTCGAGTGCTTGTCGACCGTGGTCTTGCCAAGACCGTCGAAGTTCATCGTCTCGCCACTAGCGATCATCGCAAGTGTGAGGTCGCGCACCTCGGAACGCGTCATTCCGTTCAGCAGAATTGCCATGGCCATGGCAGCCATCTGCTCGTCGCCCACGTACCCACGGGTGTAGGCGTCGATCATCCAGTCGATCTGCGGCGTGCTGAGGCTGCCCCTGTCGCGTTTCGCCCGCAGAAGGTCGATCATGTCGTGGGGCTCGGGCGCGGCGCTCACGCGGTTGCCTCGCGGTAGGCGACCAGCGTGCGGGGCCCGAACGCGTCGGGCAGCACCTCGTCGATGGTGCGGATGCCCGAGACCGTCGCAAGCAACATGCCCTCTGCGGAGTGTTCGTAGAGCAGCTGGCGGCACCGACCGCACGGCATCAGAGCGCCGCCCTGGCCGTCGACGCAGGTGAACGCCACGAGCTTGCCGCCGCCGGTCATGTGCAGCGACGACACCAGAGCGCACTCCGCGCAGAGCGTCAGGCCGTACGACGCGTTCTCGACGTTCGCGCCCGAGATGATGCGCCCGTCGTCGACGAGGGCCGCCACCCCCACGGGAAAGTGCGAGTACGGCACATAGGCGTGCGTGAGGGCGTCGAGCGCGACGGCTCGCAGGGCATCCCAGTCGACCGCAGAACCGGAGGTAGGCCCAGGCTCCGTCGGCACAACTCCCGGCAGAACTGCATCAGTAACCACAGCATCAGTCATCGTCACGCCTTTATGTAGGGTCGACCCGACGCAGCCGGCCCGCGCGAGCGGCCCACCAGCCCCGCCACGGCGAAGATCGTCAGCACGTACGGCAGCATCAGCATGAACTCACTCGGCACCGGTGAACCGATGATGCCGAGCACGTTCTGCAGGTTCGACGCGAACCCGAACAGGAGCGCCGCGAGCGTGGCCCTGATCGGATCCCACTGCCCGAAGATCACCGCCGCCAGAGCGATGTACCCCGCGCCCGCCGTCATCTCCTTGTTGAACGCGCCGACCGACCCGAGCGTGAAGTACGCCCCGCCGAGCCCGGCGATGGCGCCCGCGAGCAGCACGTTCCAGAACCGGGTGCCACTCACGTTGATACCGACGGTGTCGGCGGCCTGTGGATGCTCACCCACCGCTCGTACCCGCAGGCCCCACTTCGTGTGGAACAAGGCAAAGTACACCGCCGCGACCCCGATGTACATCAGGTACACCACGATCGTCTGCCGAAACAGAGTAGGACCAATGATGGGGATCTCGCTCAGCACCGGAATGTTGATGCGGTCGAACCGCGGCGGCGAGTTCAGCACTTCGGCGTTCTTCGACAGCACCTGCGAGTACAAGAAGTTGGTCAGCCCGATGACCAGCACGTTCAGCACCACGCCCACGATCACCTGGTCGACCAGGTACTTGATCGCGAAGGCCGCGAGCACGAACGACACCAGGGCTCCGGCGATCATCGCCACCACGAGGCCGAGCAACGGCTGGCCCGTGATCGAGGCCACGACCGCCGAGGCGAAGGCCCCGGCGAGCAGCTGGCCCTCGATGGCCACGTTCACCACACCGACGCGCTCGGAGATGACCCCGCCCATCGCACCGAAGATGAGCGGCACCGAGAGCGACACCGTTCCCACCAGCAGCCCGGGTACGGGCAGAGTCTGGCCTGCAGCCGCCCACGCGAGAAACCCGAACAGAAACAGCACCCCGAACAGGCTGGTCAACCAGAGCGGCACGTGCCGGTCGGCCCGCACACGCAGGTACGCCAGCACCGCTATGACGGCGAGCAGCACCGTCGCCACGATTCCCGCGATGCGCGTGGGAACACCGAGCGCCGGCAGCTGAATCAGGTCGTTGTCGTTCGACAGGCGAAAAGTCGAGACACCGTCGCGCCCGAGCACCACGAAGAGCACCAGCGCGATGACCGTGAAGATGGCGAACGCAATCGGGGCCTTGTACGACTTCACGATGGTCTTCTCGAGACCGTTCGACGAGTCGGGATGCTCGTGCTGCGTCGCCGTGGCACGAGTGCCGGGGTCGGCTACCTCGGTCGCCAGGTTGGTTCCGCTGGCGGCCGAAGCCGAGAGAGGGGAGCTCATTTCGCGGCCACCGCAATCTGTTTCGGGGCGGGCTTCTTCTTCGAAGCAACGCCGGGTGTGGGCAGGCGGAACACGGCCCGCACGAGGGGAGGCGCTGCGATGAACAGCACGATGAGAGACTGAACCACGAGCACGATGTCGACCGGGATGCCCTGGCCGGCCTGCATGGCGAAACCGCCGGCCTTGAATGCGCCGAACAGAATGCCCGCGACAAAGATGCCCCACGGCTTCGACCGGCCGAGCAGCGCCACCGTGATGGCGTCGAACCCGATACCGGCGTCGATGCCCGACGAGAACCCGCTCGTGACAGTGCCGAGAACCTGCGCCACACCGGCGAGGCCGACGAGCCCGCCCGAGAGCAGCATCACGGTGATGTACGAACGCTTCACGTCGATACCCGCAACCCGGGCCGCATTGGGGTTCTGCCCCACGGCCCGAAATTTGAAGCCGAGGCTCGACCGGTTCAGCAGCCACCAGACGAAGATCGTGGCGGCGATAGACACGATCAGCCCGGCGTGCAGGTTGAAACCCGGGCCGAGTAGGTCGGGGTAGACCGCACTCGGCAGCATGGCCGGCGTCTTGGGGTTGTTCGAGCCGGGCGCCTGCAAGAGGCCGGGCGTGCGCAGCATGTACGACACGAGGTACACCGCCACGTAGTTCAGCATGATGGTGACGATCACCTCGTGGGCACCCGTGCGGGCCTTCAGAAAGCCGACTATTCCGCCCCAGATGGCGCCGCCGGCAATACCCGCGGCGACCGCGAGAATGAGGTGGATGCCGTACGGCAGCGGAAACGAATACCCCACCCAGCCGGCCGCCGCCGCGGCGATGAGCATCTGCCCCTGGCCGCCGATGTTGAACATACCGGCCCGAAACGCGAGCCCCACACCGAGCCCGGCCGCGATCAGCGGCGTGGCGAACGTGAGCGTGTTGGTCAGCGGCTTGATGGCGTTCGCGAAGGTCGTGGCACCGAAGTTGACCACAGAACCTTGGAAGAGCGCGCCGTACGCACCCGAAACCGACGTCCAGATAGCAGACAGCGTGTCGCCAGGGCGGGAGAAGAAGTAGCCCGACGCGGCCTGCACGCCCGGATCGGTGAGTGCGATGAGAATACCGCCGGCGATGAGCGCCAGCACCACCGCGAGAATCGAGATGACAACGCTGCCACCCATGATGTCTCGCAGAACCTGGTTCGACTTCGGTGCAGGCTGAGCGGCCGCTGTGTCGCTCATAGAAGAGCCCCTTCGATTGTGTCGGTGTCGATCGTGGTGATGGTGTCGGGAACCTCGCCGGCCATCATCAGCCCGAGCACGTCGCGCGAGGTGTTGCCGGGCACGATGCCCACGATGCTGCCGCGGTACATCACCGCGATGCGGTCGGCGAGCGCCGTGACCTCGTCGAGTTCGGTCGAGACCACGATGACGGGTACCCCCGAATCGCGGGTCTCGACAATGCGCTTGTGCACGAACTCGATCGAGCCCACGTCGATGCCGCGGGTCGGCTGCGCGGCGACGAACAGCCGCAGATCACGGCTGAGTTCACGCGCCAGCACCACCTTCTGCTGGTTGCCGCCCGAGAGCCGGCCCACCGGGGTCTGGATGCCCTGCGAGCGCACGTCGAACTCCTTCGCCTTCTCGTCGGCGAACTGGTTCAGGTAGTTCAGCTGCAGGGTTCCGCGCTTGACGAACGGTGCGCGGTCGCTGCGGTCGAGCATGAGGTTCTCGGCGATGGTGAACTCGCCCACGAGCCCGTCATGGTTGCGGTCTTCGGGCACGAAGCCCACCCCGGCGTCGAGCACCTTCGCAACGCTCATGCCGACGAGCGAGCGGCCGTCGAGGGTGATCGAGCCGAGCACCTTCTCCTGCAGGCCGATGATGGCCTCGCTCAGCTCGGTCTGACCATTGCCCTGCACACCGGCGATGGCGAGGATCTCGCCGCGGTGCACCTCGAATGACACATGGTTCACGACAAGTTGGCCGAGGGCATCCACCACAGACAGGTCGCGCACCACGAGGGCGGCTTCGCCCGGGCTCGACACCTCTTTGTGCACGGTGAGTTCGACGGCCCGGCCCACCATGAGCGAGGCAAGTTCGGCATTCGACGCGGTGGGGGCGGCCTCGCCGACCACCGATCCCAGCCGGATGATGGTGATGCGGTCGGCGATCTCCCGCACCTCGCGCAGCTTGTGCGTGATGAACACGATAGAAGTGCCGGCGTCGCGCAACTGACCCATGATGACCATCAGTTCGTCGGTCTCCTGCGGGGTGAGCACCGCGGTGGGCTCATCGAACACGAGCACCTTCGCGTCGCGCGAGAGGGCCTTGATGATCTCGACGCGCTGCTGCACTCCCACCGGAAGGTCGTCGACCAGGGCATCCGGGTCGAGGTCGAACCCGAACCGGGCGCTGATCTCCCGCACGCGGGCGCGGGCAGCCGGCAGGTCGAGACGGCCACCTGCCTTGGTCTGCTCGTTGCCGAGCATCACGTTCTCGGCGACGGTGAACACCGGGATGAGCATGAAGTGCTGGTGCACCATGCCGATTCCCGCGTTCATGGCGTCGCCGGGCCCGGCGAAATGCTGCACCTCGTCATCGAGGAGAATCTCGCCGTCGTCGGCCTGATAGAGGCCGTAGAGCACATTCATGAGGGTGGACTTACCAGCGCCGTTCTCACCGAGAAGGGCGTGGATCTCACCTGGCTTCACAACAAGGTCGATGTGGTCATTCGCGACGAGTGACCCAAAACGCTTGGTGATGCCCCGTAGTTCGAGCTTCATAATTTCAATCTACCCGGGGAGTGGATGGTTAACGAAGGTCGGGGACCAGGTGAACCTGGCCCCCGACGCGTGTAGAGAAGGTGTGCTACTACTTCGTGACGAGGTACGACTTCACCGGGATGGAACCCGAGATGATGCCGGCCTTGATCGTGTCGAGCTCACCCTGCAGGCCCGAGTCGACCTTGCTCTGGAAGTTGTGGAACGGGGCGATGCCCACACCGTTGTTCGACAGATCGCCGATGTACGACGTCACGTCGAACGTCGACTTCGTACCGGCCTGGGTGACGACGTCACTCGTGGCCTGCTTGATGCCCTTCAGCACCGAGGTGAAGTAGAGGCTGTCGTAGGTGGGGAAGGTGTCGAACACGTCAGCGTCGGCACCCAGCAGGGCAACACTCTTACCCGAGTCGGTGATGGCTGCGCCAGCGCTCTGGAAGATGGGCCCACCGACGGGCAGCAGTACGTCTGCACCCTGGTCGATGAAGTTCGCTGCCGTGGTCTTCGCGGTGTCGTTCGCCTCGAAGCCACCGGTGAAGGTCGCTGCCGACGGGTTGGCCTCGTCGTAGCCCAGAACCTGAACCGACTTCGACTTCTGCTTGTTGAAGTAGTCGACGCCCTGCGCGAAGCCGTCCATGAAGATGGTGACGGTGGGGAAGTTCATGCCACCCCAGGTGGCTACCTTCCCGGCCTTGCTGTAGCTCGCCGAAGCGTAACCGGCGAGGAACGCGGCCTGGGCCGTGTTGAACAGAATCGGCTTGATGTTCGGGGCGTCGGTCTTGCCGTCGAAGTTGTTGTCGGCTGCGTCGTCGATGATGGCGAAGTTGACCGTGGGGTTCGCGAGCGCAGCGGTCACAGTGGCGGCCGAGAGGGCGAAACCGACGGTGACGATGAGCGTGCAGTTCTGCGAGATGAGGCTGTCGAGGTTCGGTGCGTAGTCGGTCTCTGCGTTCGACTGAACGGTGATGGCCTTGACGCCGAGCGACGCCGCTGCGGCGTTCAGGCCTTCATAGCCCAGCTGGTTGAACGACTTGTCGTCGAACCCGCCGAGGTCGGAGACCATGCAGGGCTTGAAGCCCGCGATGGCACTGGCCGTGGGCGCGCTGGTCGACGCGGCCGGCGCAGAGGCGCAACCGGCGAGAAGTGCCGCTGTCGCGATCGTGGCCAGGCCGCCGAAGATGGCACGGCGTTTGGTGTTGCTCAAGATGTCCTCCAAGATGCTTTCCCGCAGAAAGGGCGGGAGCTGTGAGAGACCACGTTACCCAATGTGACGTGCCCACAGAGGAAGCGGACCGCTTTGCGATACAAGCGTTACAAAGACGGGACAGCCCTGAAACTTCGTCGAAATGTTACTTCGGCGAACTCGGCGAGGTCACCACCACGGTTCCGGCGACGATCGCCGCCTTCAGCGCGGTGACCTCATCGGCCAGCCCAGCCGGCAGACTCGACGTCAGGTCGTGGTAGGGGGCCAGGTCGACTCCGCCGTTTGCGAGAGTTCCCACGTAGGCTGAATTCGTGAAGGTGCCCTTGGTGTCGTCGCCGACGATCTGTTCGACGGCATCGCCCGTCTTCTTCATCACGCTGGTGAGAAGAATCGGCTTGTACTCGGCCGGCAGGGTGTCGTAGCCGTCGTTGTCGACCCAGATGATCTTCGCTGTCTTCGATTCGACGGCCGCTGCGGCCGCGCCCTCGCCCACCTGCCCGGCGACGGGCAGAATGATGTCGGCTCCCTGGTCGATGAACGCCTGAGTCACGGTCTTGCCCTTGTTGACGTCTTCGAAGTCGCCGGTGAAGACACCGTCTTGGGTGGTCTTGTTCCAGCCGAGGGCCTGAACCGACGTGCCGTGCTTGGCGTTGTACGCGGCCACTCCGTCGACGAACCCGTCCATGAAGAGGGTGACCGGCGGTTGGTTTCCGCCACCGAACGTGGCGACCTTGCCCGTCTTCGAGACGCCGGCCGCGAGGTACCCGGCCAGATAGGAGGCCTGGGCGGTGTCGAAGAGAATCGACTTAACGTTGGGGGCATCGATCTGGTCGTCCACGATGGCGAAGTGGGTGGCCGGGTGCGCCGCCGCCTGCGCGGTTGTCGCGTCGGCGAGCTCGAAGCCCACCGTGAGCACGAACGCGCATCCGCTCGCCGTGGCCTGCTCGACGTTCGGCGCGAGGTCGGTCTCGTTGGTCGAGATGAGCACCTGGGCGGAGATGCCGAAGTCGGTCTCCGCCTTCTGCAGGCCCTCCCAGCTCGACTGATTGAACGAGCGGTCGTCGATGCCGCCCTGGTTCGTGACCATGCGGGCACAGTAGGTACTGGCCGACGCGGTCGAGGGCGCGGGTGCCGGCGAGCATCCGGCCAGCACCAGCAGAGCGCCGGTGAAGACCGCGAGAACGGGCAGCACCCGTGTGTACCTCATTACAGAACGTCTCCCGAACCCGAGAGGCGAAGAGCGTCGACGACGGCTTTCACACGCTGGGCGTGCGCGCTCGTCGTCACGAGCAGAGCGTCAGGAGTGTCGACCACGACGATGTCTTCGACACCGATGAGGCTGATGACACGGTTGCTGTGCGAGACCACGACTCCGCTCGAGGAGTCGGAGAGAACGCGGGCATTCTTGCCCAGGATGGCGAGTTCCGACTTGCGCCCGCCCGAGTGCAGCTTGGCGATGGAGGCGAAGTCTCCGACGTCATCCCAGGTGAAGTGGCCGGGAACGACGGCCAGCTTGCCCTCGAGCGCGGCCGGCTCGGCCACGGTGTAGTCGATGGCGATCTTCTCGAGGTCGGGCCAGACACGGTCGACGACGATGCCGCGGCGAGGGGTGTCCCACGCGGCGGCGAGCTCGAGCAGGCCCGCGAGCAGTTCGGGGCGCGACTTGCCGATCTGCTCGAGCAGGGTGTCGGCCCGGGCGATGAACATGCCCGCGTTCCAGAGGTAGGTGCCGCTCTTGACGTACTTCTTGGCCGTGGCCAGGTCGGGCTTCTCGACGAAGCTGTCGACGACGAGGGCATCGGGCGCGCCGTCGACACCGAGCGGCTTCATGGCGTGAATGTACCCGAACCCGATGGAGGGCTCTGTGGGCGTGATACCGATGGTGGTGACGTAACCCGCATCGGCGGTGATCATGGCCTGCTTCACGGTCTCCCGAAAACGCTCGGGTTCGCCGATGACCTGGTCGGCGGCGAACGAGCCGATGATGACGCCGGGCTCACGCAGTTCGAGGATGGCGGCGGCGAGCCCGATGGCCGCGGTCGACTCGCGCGGTTCGCTCTCGAGCACCACGTTCGTGTCGGCGAGCTCGGGAAGCTGGCGTTCGACGGCGGCGCGGTGGGCGCGGCCGGTGACCACCATGATGCGGTCGAACCCCGAGAGCGGCTCGAGGCGGTCGTAGGTGTCACGCAAGAGGCTCTGGCCAGAACCACTCAGGTCGTGCAGAAACTTGGGGGCATCCGCCCTCGACAGCGGCCACAGGCGTGAACCGATGCCACCAGCGGGAATCACGCTGTAGAACCGGCCGAGCAGATCGTTGTTCTCTGTCATGCGACTTACCTTACTAAGAGAGCCAGTGCTTACTCAGTGGGGGCGTTTGGCCACATCACGGCCACGCTGTGTTCACGCCTCGGCAATGCCCGTTTTCTAGCCTGTGAACATGCGGGTTGCGATTGTCACCGAAAGCTTTCTCCCCACCGTCAATGGCGTCACGAACAGCGTGGTCAAGGTGCTCGATCACCTGCACCGCGAGGGCCACGACGCCATCGTCATCTGCCCGGCCGCCCACGCGCCAGCCGAATACCGCGGCTTCGCCGTGCATCAGGTGCCAGCCATCGCCTACCGCCAGTTTCCTGTGGGGCTTGGCAGCCCGCAGGTCTACCGCCTGATCGCCGAGTTCGCACCCGACGTACTGCACGCCGCCTCTCCCTTCTTATTGGGCGCGCAGGGCATCGCCGCCGCGAACCGGTTGGGAGTGCCCTCGATCGCCGTCTTCCAGACCGATCTGGCGGGCTACGCGAAGCGAAACCACCTCGGCCCAGCGACAGCAGCGGCCTGGCGCTTCACGCGGTGGGTGCACGACGGGGCGACGCTGACGCTCGTGCCGTCGACGGCGTCGATGGATGCCCTGCAGCAGCACGGCTTCACGCCCCTGTCGCTCTGGGCCCGCGGTGTCGATCTTGATGCGTTCCACCCCCACCACCGCCAGAGCCCGAAGGCGCTCGAGCTGCGGGGCCGCCTCAGCCCGAACGGCGAGGTCGTCGTGGGATACGTGGGGCGCGTCGCTCCAGAGAAGCAGCTCGAACGACTCGGTGAGTTGCGGGGAATGCCGGGCATCCAGCTGGCCGTCGTCGGGGACGGCCCTTCGATGGGCAGCGTCGCGTCGGCTACGAAGGGAATGCCCATCACGTTTCTCGGGCGGCTCTCGGGCGATGAGCTCTCGGCTGCCTACGCCAGCTTTGACCTGTTTCTGCACACGGGTACCGAAGAGACCTTCGGACAGACGCTGCAGGAGGCGCACGCCAGCGGGCTGCCGGTCATCGCACCGCGGGCGGGCGGGCCGATCGACCTCGTTGCCGATGGCTCGACGGGGTACCTCTACGACCCTGCCGATGCGGCAGAACTGAGGCAGCTCGTCGGCGATCTGGTGGCGAGCCCGACGCTGCGGTCGCGGTTCGGCGAAGCGGGGCGTCGTGCGGTACTCGGCCGCACCTGGCAACGGGTCTGCGGCGAACTCGTGGGGCATTACGAGAGCGTCATGAACGTGCCTACACTGAAGGCAGCACCGCGACGAAAAGCACGCATTCAGTAAGGTTCGCCTTACATGACATTTCACGATGCGAACATTATGATTGACAAGAATTCGCCTCTGGCGCCGAACGCGCGAAGAAGACGAACCCATCCTTAAACCAAAGGGGGTTGCTCGTGGCCATTGAAGAGGCAAGCACGCTCACCACTGCCAGAAGCTCGTCGAAACGACCTGCCGGCACGCTCTATCGCGGCAACACAGGAATGTGGTCGTGGGTTCTGCATCGCATCACCGGTGTGGCCATCTACTTCTTCCTGCTTGTGCACGTGCTCGACACGGCCATGATCCGCGTGAGCCCCGGGGCCTACGACGCGGTCATGAGCACCTACAAGAACCCGATCATGGGGCTGGGCGAGACCGCTCTCGTCATTGCCATCATGTTCCACGCGTTCAACGGGTTGCGCATCATTCTCATCGACTTCTGGAGCAAGGGCGCGAAGTACCAGCGCCTCATGTTCTGGATCGTCATCGCGTTGTGGGTCATCGGCACCGCGGGCTTCGCGCCGATCCACCTCGCCAACGTCTTCAGCGAGGGGCACTGATGTCGACCATCATCGAGGCACCGCGCACGCCGCGGGAACGCAGCTCAAAGGGCCGGGTCAACTGGGAGAAGTGGGGCTGGATCTACATGCGCGCCTCTGGCGTGCTGCTGATCATCCTCATCTTCGGCCACCTGTTCGTGAACCTCGTTCTCGGCCAGGGCATCAAGGCCATCGACTTCGCCTTCGTGGCCGGCAAGTACGCCACCCCGTTCTGGCAGATCTGGGATGTGGTGATGCTGTGGCTCGCCATGATCCACGGCTCGAACGGCATGCGCACCATCGTGAACGACTACGCGTCGAACCCGGTCGTGCGGCGAATCCTGCTCATCGCGCTCTTCGTGGCCGCCGTCGTGCTCATCGTGCTCGGCACGCTCGTGGTCTTCACCTTCGACCCGTGCAGCACCCTGATTCCCGCAGACCAGGCGCTCTCGTTCTGCCCGGTCTCCTGACAAACCACTCGTCGTAACTCACTACTCGAAGTAACTCACTACTCGAAAAGGCTGAATCTCAGTGACTGAATACGCAGACGGCACCGTCGTAGACGGCGTCACCTACCACCGGCACGACGTCGTGATCGTCGGCGCGGGTGGGGCAGGCATGCGCGCGGCGATCGAAGCCGGGCCCAAGGCCAGCACCGCCGTCATCTCGAAGCTCTACCCGACCCGCTCGCACACCGGCGCGGCGCAGGGTGGCATGGCGGCAGCGCTCGCCAACGTCGAAGAAGACAACTGGGAGTGGCACACCTTCGACACCGTCAAGGGCGGCGACTACCTGGTCGACCAAGATGCAGCTGAGATCCTCGCCAAAGAGGCCATCGACGCGGTCTACGACCTGGAGAACATGGGCCTGCCGTTCAACCGCACGCCCGAGGGCAAGATCGACCAGCGCCGCTTCGGCGGTCACACCCGCGATCACGGCAAGGCCCCGGTTCGCCGTGCCTGTTACGCCGCAGACCGCACCGGTCACATGATTCTTCAGACGCTGTACCAGAACTGCGTCAAGCACGGCATCAACTTCTTCAACGAGTACTACGTTCTCGACCTCATCATGGTCGAGGTCGACGGCCAGAAGCGCCCCGCGGGCGTCGTGGCCTACGAGCTCGCCACCGGCAACCTGCACGTCTTCCAGGGCAAGTCCGTCGTCTTCGCCACGGGCGGTTTCGGCAAGATCTTCAAGACCACCTCGAACGCCCACACCCTCACCGGTGACGGCGTCGGCATCATCTGGCGCAAAGGTCTGCCGCTCGAAGACATGGAGTTCTTCCAGTTTCACCCGACCGGCCTCGCCGGCCTCGGCATCCTGCTCTCCGAAGCGGCCCGCGGCGAGGGTGCCATACTCCGCAACAGTGAGGGCGAGCGCTTCATGGAGCGCTATGCCCCCACGATCAAAGACCTGGCTCCCCGCGACATCATCGCGCGCTGCATGGCCACCGAGATTCGTGAAGGCCGAGGTGCTGGCCCCCACAAGGACTACCTCTACCTCGACATCACCCACCTCGAGCCCGCGGTCATCGACGCCAAGCTGCCCGACATCACCGAGTTCGCCCGCACGTACCTCGGCGTCGAGCCGTACACCGAGCCGGTGCCCGTGTTGCCGACCGCACACTATGCCATGGGCGGTATCCCCACGAACGTGAGAGCCGAAGTACTCAGCGACAACACCACCGTCGTTCCCGGTCTCTACGCCGCCGGCGAGTGCGCCTGCGTCTCGGTTCACGGCTCGAACCGCCTCGGCACCAACTCGCTGCTCGACATCAATGTGTTCGGCAAGCGCGCCGGCAACAATGCAGTCGAGTACGCGGCCACCGCCGAGTTCATTCCGCTACCGGATGACCCGGCCAAGCCCATCCGCGAGCTCGTCGACATGCTGCGAAAGTCGAACGGCACCGAGCGCATGTCTGACATGCGCAAAGAGCTGCAGCTCTCGATGGACACGAACGCACAGGTCTACCGCACCGAGAAGTCGCTCACAGAGGTCACCAAGGTCATCGAAGACCTGCGCGGCCGCTACAAGAACGTCATGGTGCAAGACAAGGGCAAGCGGTTCAACACCGACTTGCTCGAGGCCATCGAACTCGGCTTCCTGCTCGACCTCGCAGAGGTGCTCGTCTACTCTGCGCTCTACCGCAAAGAGAGCCGCGGCGGCCACTTCAGAGAAGACTTCCCGAACCGCGACGACGAGAACTACATGGTTCACACCATGGCGTACCTCACCGGCGACGCGCACTCAGAAGACGCTGGTGACCACATCAGACTAGACACGAAGCCGGTAGTCATCACGCGCTACCAGCCTATGGAGAGGAAGTACTAGCCCATGGCTACCGCAACCCTGGACTCTCCCCCGGCCCCCGCCGAGGCGCCCATCCCGACCTTCACCGTCACCATGATGGTGCGCCGGTTCGATCCCGATGTCGACGAAGAGCCGCGCTGGCAAGACTTCGACGTCGAGATGTACCCCACCGACCGGGTACTGGATGCCCTGCACAAGATCAAGTGGGAACAAGACGGTTCGCTCACTTTCCGTCGCTCCTGCGCCCACGGTGTCTGCGGCTCGGATGCGATGCGCATCAACGGCCGCAACCGTTTGGCCTGCAAGACGCTGATGAAAGACCTCGACATCACGAAGCCCATCTATGTGGAGGCCATCAAGGGCCTGCCCCTGGAGAAAGACCTCGTCGTCGACATGGAACCGTTCTTCGCGTCGTACCGCGAAGTGCAGCCGTTTCTGCAGGCGTCGTCGAAGCCCGAGAAGGAGCGCATCCAGTCGGCCAGCGACCGCGCTCGCTTCGATGACACCACCAAGTGCATCCTGTGCGCCGCGTGCACGTCGTCGTGCCCCGTGTTCTGGACCGATGGGCAGTACTTCGGCCCCGCGGCCATCGTCAACGCACACCGCTTCATCTTCGACTCGCGTGACGAGGCCTCGAGCGTTCGCCTCGACATTCTGAACGACAAAGAGGGCGTGTGGCGCTGCCGCACGACCTTCAACTGTTCAGAGGCGTGCCCCCGCGGCATCCAGGTGACCCAAGCGATCGCAGAAGTCAAGCAGGCCATCATGTTCGGCAAGCGCTGACCGAAAGAATCTAGGCTGGTGGCGTGAGCAGAACGCAGAGCGCCACCAGCGCACACGGGGCCAGCAACAGAAAGCCGAGCGACGCCGTCGAGACGGCGCGCGACGAGGCTCGTTCCGAGCAGAATACGCCCAAGGTCGGCATCGCGGGCCTCATCGACCGGGTCATGAAGCTGAAGCTCGTGCGGGTATTTCAGAACTACGGCAACAACGGCGGGCCGCTGCTGGCGTCGGGTATGAGCTATCAGGCCGTCTTCGCCATCTTCGCTGCCATCTGGGTGGGCGTCTCGATCTTCGGCGCGATACTGAAGTCCGACGAGCAGTTTCGCGGTGCTCTGCTCGCCCAGCTCAATACGGCTGTTCCCGGGTTGATCGGCGACAAGGGCGCGATCTCGACCGACGCGCTGCTCTCGGCGCCGGCCCTGGGCTGGACAGGCGCCATCGCCGCCCTCGGCCTCATCTGGACGGCCATCGGCTGGCTCGGCTCCACCCGCAGTGCCGTTCGCCTCATCTTCAATCTGCCGGGTCCGACCACCAACTTCGCCATTCTGAAGCTGCGTGACCTCGCTCTCGCCATCGCCTTCGCCGTTGTGCTCGTCATCTCGGCCGCGCTCTCGATCGCCTCGAGCTCGGCGCTCGGCTTCGTCTTCGGCCTCTTCGGCTGGGACACGGCGTCGGCGGGCGCGGAGATCATCGCCCGCGTCATCGGCCTCGTGGTGGTCTTCGTCTTCGACACCATCGTGCTGGGCGGCACCTACCGGGTGCTGTCGGGCGTGCCGATTCCGTTCAAGCAGCTGCTGCCCGGTGCGGCGCTCGGCGCCGTGGTGATGGGCGTGCTGAAGGTGCTCGGCTCGTCGCTTCTCGGCGGGGCCACCTCGAACCCGCTGTTGGCGTCGTTCGCCGTCATCATCGGCATTCTGATCTGGTTCAACCTCATCTGCCAGGTCGTGCTCATCTTCGCCTCGTGGATTGCCATCAGCATGAGCGACGCAGGTATTGATCCGCGCAAGCTCACCCCCGAAGAGGCCGAAGCCGAGGCGCTGCAGACCGAGGCCGACGCGCATCGCCAGGTTCTCGAGGCCCAGCACGCTCAGGTGGCATCTGAACTGGCGGATGCCCGGGGCCTGCGCCGCACGAATCTGCGCCGTCAGCTGAAGCACATCGACCGCGAGATCGCGGCCGAGAAGTCGGCGCCCGTCATCGACGCGAAGGCTGCGACACCGCCGCCGAAGTGAGTGTCTTCGGGGCCGACTACAGTTGAGACATGGCTTCACGCTCCACAGACCTGCGCATCGCATCCATCAACACGAACGGAATTCGCGCTGCCTTCCGCAAGGGTATGGGGGCATGGCTCGACGCGCGAGACGTCGACATTCTCGCCATTCAAGAGGTGCGGGCATCCACTGAAGACATCGAGCAGTTGCTCGGGCCCGAGTGGAACATTCTGCACGACGCCGCTTCGGCTAAGGGGCGCGCGGGGGTGGCGCTCGCGTCACGAGCGAAGGCGAGCATCCATCGCGTCACCATCGGCGATGACGAATTCGACAGCGCGGGGCGCTGGCTCGAGGCAGACTACGAGGTCAACGGCCAGATCGTCACCGTGGTGAGCGCCTATGTTCACTCGGGCGAAGACGGTACGCCCAAGCAGGTCGAGAAGTACAAGTTTCTCGACGGCATGGCCGCGCGACTGCCCGAGATCGCCGAGCACTCGCCGCTCGCCGTGGTGGTGGGCGACCTGAACGTGGGGCACACGCCGCTCGACATCAAGAACTGGAAGGGCAACGTGAAGCGCGCCGGCTTTCTGCCCAAAGAGCGCGCCTACTTCGACCGCTTCTTCGGCGAGCAGGGCAGAGCGGTCGAAGGCGTCGACGGCACGACCGGGCCCGGCCTCGGCTGGGTCGATGTGGGTCGGCAGGCCGCCGGCGAGGTCGACGGCCCCTACACGTGGTGGTCGTGGCGCGGCCAGGCCTTCGACAACGACTCGGGCTGGCGCATCGACTACCAGATGGCCACGCCTGCCCTGGCAGCGAAGGTCTCGAACTACGCCGTCGACCGCGCGGCCGCCTACGACGAACGATGGTCTGATCACACGCCCGTCGTCGTCGATTACACCATCTAGAAAGATCACACGCTCATGACACCCAGACCCGTACTCATGTCAGGCATGCAGCCGTCGGCAGAGTCACTGCACATCGGCAACTACGTCGGCGCCCTGCTGAGCTGGAAGGCGATGCAGGCCACGCACGAGACGTTCTTCATGCTGGCCGACCTGCACGCCATCACGGTGCCCCAAGACCCCCGAGAGCTGCGCGAGAACACCCGCCGCACGGTTGCGCAGTACATCGCCGCCGGCATCGACCCGGCGCAGTCGACGCTGTTCGTGCAGTCGCACGTTGCGGCCCACGCCGAGCTGGCCTGGGTGCTGAACACCATCACCGGCTTCGGCGAGGCCAGCCGCATGACACAGTTCAAAGACAAGTCGGCCAAGCAGGGTTCCGATGGCGCTTCGGTGGGCCTGTTCACCTACCCCATCCTGCAGGCGGGCGACATTCTGCTGTACAACGCCGCCGAGGTTCCGGTCGGCGAAGACCAGCGCCAGCACGTCGAGCTCACCCGCGACCTTGCCACGCGCTTCAACAGCCGGTTCGGCGACACCTTCGTGGTACCAGAGGCCTACATCCTCAAAGAGACCGCGAAGATCTACGACCTGCAGAACCCGTCGTCGAAGATGTCGAAGTCGGCCGAATCGCACGCCGGGGTCATCTGGATGCTCGACGAGCCCGCCGTCACTCAGAAGAAGATCATGCGCGCCGTGACCGACGCCGACGGTGGCATCGTCTTCGACCCCGCCACCAAGCCCGGCGTCTCGAACCTGCTCTCCATCTTCTCGGTGATGTCGGGCCAGAGCATCCCGTCGCTCGAGTCGGAGTTCACCGGTCGCGGCTACGGCGATCTCAAAAAGGCCCTGGCCGAGGTGGTCGTCGAGACGCTCGCCCCCATGCGGGAGCGGGCCCTCGAACTGCTGGCCGACCCCGCGGAGCTTGACCGCATTCTCTCCGCAGCCGCCGACCGCGCCAACGAGGTGGCCGACGCCACGCTCGCCACCGTGTACGAGCGAGTGGGCTTTCTGCCGCGGGTGCGTTACCGCCTCGTGTGACGCGCGCATAATAGAAGCGGGGTCACGAAGAGGAGCAGCACACGCCTGACATCGCCGGCTTTCTGAGCACGTGGCAGCTGAACGCGGTCGGTGTCACGGTGATCGTTGTCGCCGGGCTGTTGTATCTCGCGGGCATCCTGCGCCTGAGGCGTCGCGGTGAGTACTGGCCACCCCTGCCCACGGCGGGCTTCTACCTGCTGGGGCTCGGCTCGTTCGCGGTGATCGAGTTCGGGTTTCTCGGGGTGTACAGCACCGAGCTGCGGTTCGCCTTCAGCACCCGTGTGGCCCTGCTGCTGTTCGCCGTGCCGGGGTTGCTCGCTACCGGCAAGCCGGTGCTGCTGGCCCGCCGCGCCCTCACCGGCCGGGGCCTTCGCGCTCTGAACCGGGTGCTCGAGTCGCGCCTCATCGGCATCATGGGCAACGCGGTGTTCGGCCCGGTGTTCGCGCTGGTGGTGTTCTCGGTGTTTCTCACGCCGTTGTCGGGGGTGCTGCGGCAGTCGCCGCTCGCCCAGGGCCTCATTCCCCTCGTGGTGCCCGTCGTCGGCCTCATCCTCGTGCTGCCGCTCACCGAGCTGGTGGTGGCCCGCACAAGCCTGTTCATCGTGGCCGAGTTCATGCTGGCCTTCGTCGAACTCGTCATCGACGCCATCCCGGGCATTCTGCTGCGGCTGAACGACAACATCCTCGACCACGTGGCGCCATTCGTGGGGGTGACGCCGGGCTGGTTTCCGAGCCCGCTGCGCGACCAGCAACTCTCGGGCGACCTGCTCTGGTTCATTGCCGAAGTCGCCGACATTCCCATTCTGATTCTGTTGTTCATCCGCTGGTCGAAGCACGACAAAAAAGAGGCCAAACAGATCGACGAACTCTCAGACGACGAGATGGATGCCCTCACCCAGGCCCATCTGCGCTCGTTCGGTCAGCGCCCGCCCGACTGACGGGGCCAGCCCGCCGGGCGAGGTCAGCGCGCGGTGGCCTCGACGAGCTCTTCGTGGATGCGGCGCAGGTCTTCGAGCAGGAAGCCGAGCAGAATCCAGTGCTCTGAGCGCGGCACGGCGACCATCAGCGGCGCGGTGAGGGCCGGTAGGGCATCCACAACCTCGGGGCGGGTGCCGGGGAGATCGGCATTCAGAATGACGAGCCGCAGGTCGTGCGCGGCGCGCGTGAGCTCGGCGACGATCTCGCCCACGATGGGTTCGCCCGGCAACTCGTCGTCGTAGTGGTCGATCACACCGCGGGTCATACCGACCACCCGCGTGACCAGAATGCTGAGCATCGCGAGCAGCTGGCCGTCGCGTTCGAGCACGTCGCGGTGCACCGACCGGCGCGGGTTGAACTTGAGGCTCTCCTCACCGCTCGCGAGCGCCGCCGCCGCCTTCGCCCGCATGGGTGAGAGCAGTCGGGCCGCGAGCAGAACCTCGGTGCGCTCGTTGATGGTCGTCTCATCGCTCAGCAGGTGTGCCAGGGAGTCGAGGATGCCCGCAACCTCGTTACCCAGCCGCGCCACCGCCTCGTGCACCGGTTGCAGGGCGACCGGCGGCACGAGCAGCAGGTTCACCGCCACGCCGACCACTGCTCCGATGAGGGTCTCGACGATGCGGCTCGCCGCGTACCCGGGGGTCGTGGCCCCGAGCGACAGCACCAGCATCGCGCTGATGGGAATCTGAATAGACGAAGTGGGCCCGAGCTTCAACGCCCAGCCCAGCACCAGCGCAAGCACCACCGACAGCAGAACGGCCCACGCCGCCTGACCGAACACGAGCCCAACAAAGTAGGCCAGCACCACGCCGATGACGACGCCCACCGAGCGCTCGAGCGCCTTGCCGAACGACTGGTTGACGCTCGGTTGAACCACCAGCATCGCCGCGATCACGGCGAAGATGGGGGTCTGGCCTGCCGGCAGTACCAGCAGGCAGACGTACCACGAGACGATGGCCGCGAGGCTGGTCTTCACCACCTGCAGAAACGGTATTCGAGACGTCGAGAGAACGAGTTTCGCGTAGCGCTCGGGCGAAAGTGCGGCCACGTTGAGGCGTCGCCCACTGAACCAGCCGCTGGCCTTACTCACAGTCACACATCCCACACTAGAAGGCCGTGCCTTATATTAGATCCGTCCCAAAGAAAGGTAGCCCATTGCCTGGAGCTGTCGTCGTCATTCCCACGTATCGCGAAAAAGACACCATTGCCGCGATCATCGACCGGGTTCTGAGTTCTGTGCCGACCGTCAATGTTCTTGTCGTCGATGACAACAGCCCCGACGGTACCGGCGCGATCGTCGACGGCATTGCGGCAGCCGACGAGCGCGTGAACATCATGCACCGCACCGAGAAGAACGGCTTGGGCACCGCCTACGTCGCAGGCTTCGGCTGGGCGCTCGGTCAGGGCTACGACTTCATCATCGAGATGGATGCCGACGGCTCACATCAGCCAGAAGAGCTGCCACGCCTGCTGGCGCTGCTCGAGGGTGGTGCGAATCTGGCCATCGGCGCGCGGTGGATCCCGGGCGGCAAGACCGAGAATTGGCCCTGGTACCGCAAGCTCATCTCCCGCTCGGGCACCACCTACGCCCGCATCATGCTGTCGTCGAAACTGCACGACATCACGTCGGGCTACCGCGGCTTCAGCGCAGACACCCTGCGCGCCCTCGACCTCTCGAAGCTCGACTCGGCTGGCTACTGTTTTCAGATCGAACTCGCCTGGCTCGTCGAGCGCTCGGGCGGAAACGTGGGCGAGTTTCCGATCACCTTCGTCGAGCGGCTCGAGGGCCAGTCGAAGATGACAAGCGGCATCGTCGTGGAGGCACTCTCGAAGGTCACCTCGTGGGGTATCGCGTCTCGCCTCGGCCGTATCCCGAAGTCGCAGGCACTCTCCGCCCGCACGCCCGATTCCAGCGACCAGGCCGCCTAGCTCTCGAGTGGTATAAACTGATTCGAAGAACGTGCCCGGGGTCGGTGAGAATCCGAACCGGCGGTAATAGTCCGCGAGCGGCCTGGTTGTCTGCATGAGCAGAGAGTCGGCGGCTGATCTGGTGTAATTCCAGAACCGACGGTCATGAGGGTGTGGCGCCGAAGGGCGCCCGGCCTTCAGGAGTCCGGATGAGAGGTGCACGCGTGAGTTTCGCCGTACCTCGGCGGCACGCACGAGCGCTTTGCGCTACCCGGGAGTTCGTCAACCGACGAAAGAGCCCGATGACCGACACCCGCCCCGCCAGTGAGGCCGCCTTCGGTGGGCCCCTGCCTCCGGAGGGCAGTGTCTGCGAAGCGATGCGCCGTGCCATCGAGCTGAGCGCCAACGGCCCCGCCTGGGGTGTGAATCCGCAGGTCGGCTGCGTCATCCTCGCACCCGACGGCCGCGTGCTCGCTGAAGGCTGGCACCGCGGTGCGGGCACACCGCACGCCGAGGTGGATGCCCTCTCCCGCCTCTCCTCCCCCACCGACGCTCGGGGCGCCACCGCCGTGGTCACCCTCGAACCGTGCAACCACATCGGGCGTACTGGTCCGTGCAGCGCTGCGCTGATCGACGCAGGGGTTGCTGCGGTGTACTTCGGTGTCAGCGATCCGGGGCCGAGCTCGGCCGGTGGCGCCGCTACGCTCGAAGCCGCCGGAGTTCGGGTGCAGGGCGGGGTGCTGGCCCACGAAGTAGAGCAGAGCATCCGGCCGTGGCTGACCGCTCTGCGCACCCGTCGGCCCCACGTGACGGTGAAGTGGGCCGCGAGCCTCGACGGTCGCGCGGCAGCCGCCGATGGCTCGAGCCAGTGGATCACGGGCCCCGCCGCCCGAGCCGACGTGCACGCCCGGCGCGCCAGGGTCGACGCCATCGTCGTGGGCACCGGCACCGTGCTCGCCGACGACCCCACCCTCACCGCGCGGCGGGAGACGCCCCTGCTGGATGCGCCTGGCTCTGCCGCCCCGAGCACATCCGCTGGCACCAGCACCAGCACCAGCACCAGCACCAGCACCAGCACCAGCACCAGCACCAGCGATTCTGCAACGCCCGCCGCAACCCTCCATGCGCACCAGCCGCAACCCGTGGTCATCGGTCGCCGCACCATCGATGCCGGGGCACGACTGCACGCGCATCCGGAGCCCCTGCTCGAGTACCGCACCCACGACCTCACCGCCGTGCTCGGCGACCTGTTCGAACGCGGCGTGCGATCGGTGTTCGTCGAGGGCGGCCCCACCCTTGCGAGCGCTTTTGTCGCCGCCGGCCTCGTCGACGAATTCGTGGTCTACCTCGCCCCCGTGCTGCTCGGCGGGCCCATGCTGGCACTCGGCGACCTCGGCATTGCCAGCATCACGGATGCCCGGCAGCTCACCCTCGTCTCGGCCGAGCTGCTCGGCCCCGACCTCCGCCTGGTCGCCCGCCCCGCGCCCGCGCCCGGCACCACCCCCGCGCCCTTCACCTCCCCGATCGCCTGAGAAAGTAGTCGCATGTTCACCGGAATCATCGAAGAAGTAGGCACTGTTCTCGCCCTCGAACACAGCATTGACGCGGTGCGGCTCACGCTCCGCGCTCCGCTGGCGGTGACGGGCGCGAAGCACGGCGACTCCATCTCGGTGAGCGGCGTGTGTCTCACCGTGGTCGACCAGGGCCCCGACTCATTCACGGCCGACGTCATGCAGCAGACACTCGACATGAGTACCATCGGCGCCCTTCGCCCCGGCGACCCGGTCAATCTCGAACGCGCAGCCCTCGTGGGCGACCGTCTCGGCGGCCACATCGTTCAGGGGCACATCGACGGCACCAGCACGGTGCAGAGCGTCACCCCCGGCGAGGCGTGGAGGGTGCTGCGCTTCAGCCTCGACGACGACCTGGCCCGGCTCGTCGTCGACAAGGGCTCCATCGCCGTTGCCGGCGTCTCGCTCACCGTCTCGAACGCGGGCGACGACTGGTTCGAGGTCTCGCTGATTCCCGAGACCCTCGTCGCAACCACCCTTGGCGCACTCGCTCCCGGCGACGTCGTCAACATCGAAACCGACATACTCGCCCGCCATGTGGAGCGACTGCTGTCACTGAGGAGCAACCGATGACCCTGTCGAGCATTCCCGACGTACTTCAGGCCCTCCGCGCCGGCAAACCGGTGATCGTGGCCGACGATGAGGGCCGCGAGAACGAGGGTGACGCCATTCTGGCCGCCGAGCTGGCAACGCCCGAGTGGATCGCGTGGATGGTGCGCAACACCTCCGGCTTTCTCTGCGCCCCGATGACCGCCGCGCGGGCCGCCGCCCTCGGTCTCCCGCCGATGGTCGAGCGAAACGAAGACTCCCTGCGCACGGCGTACACGATCACGGTCGACGCGTCGTCGGGCGTGACCACGGGCATCAGCGCGGCCGATCGGGGGCACACCCTCCGCGCCCTCGCCGACCCGGGCTCCACCCCGGCCAGCTTCATCCGGCCCGGCCACGTGCTGCCGGTGGTCGCTGTCGAGGGCGGTGTTCGCCAGCGCCCCGGCCACACCGAGGCCACGGTCGATCTGCTGAAACTCGCGGGGCTCACCCCCGTGGGCGTCATCGGCGAGATCGTCATCGACGACGGCTCGATGGCCAGGCTCAGCGACCTCATCGCCCTGGGCGAGCGCGACGACCTTCCGGTCACCACGATCGCGGCCATGATCGAGTGGCTCGATGCGCTCGACCTGGCCGAGGCGACGGGCAGCGATGCGGTGGCGGGCCACGGCGGCAGCGGGCATCCGGAACCCGCTGCACACGCGAACGACAGCCGGGTCGAGTTCGAGGTCGAGACCGTTGTGCCCACCGTTCACGGCTCGTTCCGTTTTCGGGCCTACCACGACCGGGTCACCGGGTCAGATCACCTCGCGGTGGTCGCCGGCGACCCCTCGGCGCCCGGCGCGCTCGTGCGAGTGCACTCGGAATGCCTCACCGGCGAAGCCTTCGGTTCGCTGAAATGCGAGTGCGGCCCGCAACTGGATGCCGCACTCGAGCTCATCGCCCAGAACGGCGGCGTCGTGGTGTACCTGCGCGGGCACGAGGGTCGAGGAATCGGCCTCATCAACAAGCTGCGCGCATACCGGCTGCAGGAAGACGGCCTCGACACCCTCGATGCGAACCTCGCGCTCGGCCTCGCCGCCGACGCCCGCGACTACGGAGCGGCCGCCGCCATTCTCGACGAGCTCGGCCTCACGTCGATTCGGTTGCTCACCAACAACCCCGAGAAGGTGCGCCAGCTCGAAGAGCACGGCATCACGGTGAACCAGCGCGAACCGCTCGTGGTGGGTCAGGGCACAGCGAACACGGCGTACCTGAACACGAAGCGCGACCGAATGGGCCACCTGCTGCCCGCCGGTGGCAACTGACGCGGAGCGCGCAACGGTAGCCCTGACGCCGAAGCATCGCCCTCTCACCCGCCCCACCCGTACCCATCCGTACCCATCCGAAAGGCACCACCACATGAGCACCGCCGGTATCCCCACCTCCACGCCGCTCGACGGCACCGGCCTCACTGTCACGATTGTTGCGGGCCGCTGGCACGAGGAGATCACGAACGGCCTGCTCGCGGGCGCCCACCGGGCGCTCGCTGCAGCCAACGTGACCGTCACCGAGATCCGCGTGCCGGGCAGTTTCGAGCTGCCCGTGGTGAGTCGCGCGGCGCTCGAAGCGGGGGCCGACGCCGTGGTGGCACTCGGGGTGATCATCCGGGGCGGCACCCCGCACTTCGAATATGTATCCGATGCCGCCACCAGTGGCCTCACCCAGGTCAGCGTGCTGACAGGCAAGCCTGTGGGCTTCGGCGTGCTCACCCTCGACGACGAAGCGCAGGGCCTCGACCGCGCCGGCCTGCCGGGTTCTCGCGAAGACAAAGGCGCCGAGGCCGCCGATGCCGCTGTGGCCACCGCACTGGTGCTGCGCGAACTCAAACAGACAAAGAACTGAGAGCCCACCCCTTCGCGGGTCAACCACAGTGTGACGAAGGGCGAAGCACAAACTTCGCCCTTCGTCACACTGTGGTTGACCCTGCGCCCGACCGACGCCTCACCGTTTCAGTGTCTTCACATATTCCTGCCTGAAAGCCGCTATGTCTTCGCCCACGATTGCCCCGACCGTCGCCGCCGTCAACACTCGTTCGAGAGTCATTCTCGCGAGCCTCATCGGCACGTCGATCGAGTTCTACGACTTCTACGTCTACGCCACCGCTGCGGTGCTGGTGTTTCCGAAACTCTTCTTTCCCAGCACCGACGCGAACGTGGGGCTGCTCACCTCATTCGCCGTCTTCGGGGTTGCGTTCATCGCCCGCCCCATCGGTTCGATCATCTTCGGGCACTTCGGTGACCGCATCGGCCGCAAGAAGACGCTCGTCGCCTCGCTGCTCACGATGGGTATCGCCACCGTCGTGATCGGCCTGCTGCCCACGTACGCCTCGATCGGCCTGTGGGCGCCAATTCTCCTCACCGTCATGCGGTTCGCCCAGGGCCTCGGCCTCGGTGGCGAGTGGAGTGGCGCGGCACTGCTGGCCACCGAGAACGCCCCGAAGGGCAAGCGCGCCATCTACGGCACTTTTCCGCAGATGGGTGCGCCCATCGGCTTCATTCTCGCCAACGGCGTGTTTCTCGTGCTGAACATTGTCATGTCGCCCGACACCTTCACGGCCTGGGGCTGGCGCGTGCCATTCGTCGTGAGCGCTGTGCTGGTCATCGTGGGGCTCTACGTGCGGTTCCGTCTCGTCGAGACGCCCGCTTTTCAGAAGGTACTCGACTCGGGTGAGGTCGCGAAGGTTCCCGTGGCCCGCGTCTTCAAGAGCAGCTGGCGCCCGCTCATCCTCGGCACGTTCATCATGCTCGCCACCTACACCCTGTTCTACCTGATGACCACGTTCACGCTGACCTACGGCACCACGCCGACGACGGCTGCGACGGCCGGTCTCGGCTACAACCGCAACCAGTTCTTGATCATGCTCATCATCGGCGTCGTGTTCTTCGGCATCTTCACCCTCGTATCGGGCCCGCTCGCCGAGAAGTACGGTCGCCGCAAGACGCTGCTCTTCACCACTGCCGGCATCATTGTGTTCGGTCTGCTCTTCGTTCCGTTGTTCGGCGGCGGCGTGGTGGGCACCATGGCCCTGCTCATCATCGGCTTCACCCTGATGGGGCTCACCTTCGGCCCGATGGGTGCGGTTCTTCCCGAGCTCTTCCCGGCAAACGTGCGGTACACCGGGTCGGCCATCAGTTACAACTTCGCCTCGATTCTGGGTGCGGCGGTGGCCCCGTTCATCGCGGTGGCGCTCTGGCAGGCCGCAGGCGGCAGCGCAGTGCTGGTGGGCATCTATCTGAGCGCGATGGGCATCATCACTCTGATCGCTCTGTTCATCAGCCGCGAGACGCGCGATGTCGCGTACGACGACAACCTGAGCTGATCGGGCTGAGCCGGCGGAAACTGGCTTGCCGCGGCGGCTATGTCACGTCGAATCGACAGGACCGCTATTGCCAAGACTCTCTCGTGAACGTTCGACTATAAGACGGATCTTGCTGAGCGGTTGACGCTTGAAGAGAGGAGGTCGAATGCGTCCGTGACGAAGCTGTCGAGGGTGCGTCCGGGAGTGGCGATCCATTGAGCTGCGGCGTGATGGAAGGTCGCCCAGCAGACCGCTCCAACGAGATCGGCAGCGTCTCGTGTCTCTCCGCGGCCGCAAAGGGCATCCGCGAGGGCTGATGCCATAGCGGCCCCCTTAGCGAGGTCTCTCTCGAGCAAGGCGGGAGTCTCGGCGATGATGCGAAGCCGAGTCGCACCCGCTTCCTTGTTGTCTTCTAAGACATGAGTCGAAGCAAGGAGCGCGTTCCGGAGAACGTCCACGGGTGGCGTACCGTCCGGTTCGGCGATGACAGAAGCGATCAAGGACTGATGGAGATCGTCTTGACCACCGAAGAGTACCTCGCGCTTATCCGGAAAGTGACGAAAGAACGTCCGTTGATTCACGCCCGCCCGATCAGCGATGTCGGCAGCAGTCGTGCTGTCGTATCCCCGTTCGGCGTATAGCTCCAGAGCTGCCTGTTGAAGACGTCGGCGGGCTTCGAGTCCACTTCGCGGCATGCTCCGAGCCTACCGCGATACCCGACGTTGCGCCAGATGCTGACATAACGTATGTGTTACATTGTGGCGCAACGATGCCACGTGGTTTGAAGGGGCGATCTCATGAGAATTTTCATCACCGGAGGGTCTGGGCAAACCGGTCCTGCCATCGTCACGGAGCTGATCCGTGCCGGACACACTGTCAGCGGTTTAGCGCGTTCGGATGCGTCCATAGGTGTCCTCGAGAAGCTCGGCGCCGAACCGGTAGGAGGATCCCTGGAAGATCTCGATGTCTTGGCGACTGCCGCGGGCGCAGCCGATGGAATCGTGCACATGGCCTACGGCGGGGACTACGCCGACCCTGAATCGATGATCCGCCGTGAAGTGAACGCGATCACAGCAATAGGAGACGCGCTCGAGAACTCGAACAAACCGTTCGTCGTGACCTCCGGCACGCTCGTTCTGCCGCATGGGCGAGAGACGTGCGAGGAGGACAAGCCCGACCGTGACGGCGCTGCTGCTGCTCGACTCGCCGGCGAGGACGCGTGCCTGGCGTTCGCCGATCGAGGCGTGCGTGCGATCGTGCTGCGCCTCGCGCCCACCGTTCATGGCCCGAGTGATCATGGGTTCATGCCCATGCTCATCAGCACGGCAAAAGAAACAGGTGTGTCGGCGTACGTGGGAAGCGGATCGAACCGGTGGCCGGCGGTCCACCGCAGCGACGCGGCGCAGCTCTACCGGCTCGCGGTCGAAAGCGCTCCCGCGGGGAGCGTTTTGCACGCCGTCGCGGAGAATGTCTCTTTCTTCGACATCGCCCAAACCATCGCCGCGGGACTCAGCGTTCCGACGATGTCGTTGACTCCCGACGAGGCGGCGGCGCACTACATCAGCCCATTCATGGCCGCTCTATATGGGGCGGACGCCCCGGTTTCCAGCGCTCGCACGCAGCAACTCCTGGGCTGGAGCCCCACCCACGAAAGCCTGCTTGCTGACCTCGCCCAGGGCGACTATCTCACGTAGCCATTCACGACTGTCAGGGAGCTTCGGCTGACTGCCAACTACCCCACCACGCAATTGCTCGGCCATAGAGGAGCGCAAAGATATCGTGAGATCCGGCGCCGTACCGACTTCGTTGGGATCTTCCCGAACCGCGACGCGATCATCCGCCTCGTCGGCGCGGTACTTGCCGAGCAGACCGATGAATGGGTCGAGGGCCGCCGCTATCTCGGCCTCGACATCCTCACGAAAAGCCGCCTCACCCTCGACCCTGCGCTCGCTACGGCTGCTGCCGGAGTGAAGCCGCCACACGCTTCAGACGCATCCGGGATCGCATTGAGGTTCGCCCGGATTAGCGTTGATGAATGAGATCTCTTGGCGACGACCGCGGCCCGCGTCAGCAGCTTCCCCCGGGCATGCCGCGCAGGTTTGCGCAATACGTACCAGTTGACAAGTCGCTGCCGGATCGGCCAGTTGTGAATGTCGGCGGCTATGACGAGCTGGTCGAGGCTGTGAATTCCGAAGGCAGGACTCTGTGGCCGAATCACGCTGGGTAGTAATTCAAGACGGCCATCCGCTCGTGAAAATCTCCGAGAAGAATTCGGTAGACGTCGTTGGCTTTGCGCGGAGGCGCCTTGATATCAAAGCACCCACTCTGGTGGAGACCTTTGCACACGTCGTGAAACTTGTTTCCCGAGGTTAGTGACCTCTGCGCGTCGGAGTCGAGGGTGCGAATCTAGCGCGCTACGGCAGCGGGCGGCGAATGGCGCCCGCCGCCGCGCTCAGCGCCTGACCGGTGGAGCCGTGCTGGTGCGCACCAGCAGCGACGACGGAGCCCGTACCGACGACTTGCGCGCCGGTGCACCGCCGAGTTCGTCGAGCAGCATGCTCGCCGCGAGCCGACCTTGCTCGTACGGGTCTTGCGCAATGGTCGTGAGCCCGAACGACACGGCGAGGTCGTGGTTGTCGACACCGACCACCGAGAGTTGGCTCGGCACCGAAATACCGCAGTCTGCCGCCGCGAGAATTGCACCGATGGCCATTTCGTCGGAGTTCGCCACAATGGCGGTCGGGCGTTCACCCGGGCGCCTCAGCAGTTCTGTCACGACCGCGCGGCTGATGGCCAACGAGAAGCGGCCCGAGAGCATCCATTCGTTTCTGACAGGCAGACCGGCCGACCCCATTGCATCTCGGTAGCCCAGTCGTCGGGTCAACGGCACACGACGGTTCATGCCCTCGTCGTCGTCGCCCCCCAGGTGCGCGATGGCGGTGTGGCCGAGCTCGATGAGATGTTCGGTGGCCGTGCGACCGGCGCCGCGTTCGTCGATGCCGATGTGGCGCATGCCTTTCACCGGGCCGCCGATGACGAGTGCCGGATGCCCGAGAGACAGCAGTTGCTCGCGTTCGGGCTCGGTGAACTCCATGCAGAGCGCGATGAGTGCGTCAGTTCGTTTGCGAAGGATCGACCGGTGAAAGACCCGCTCGCGATCCCCCGACCGGCTCGCCAGGTTGTAGAGCATCAGATCGTAGTTCGCCGCACGGAGCACGACATCGATGCCCTCGAGCACCGTTGTGTAGAACCAACGACTCACCGACGGCACCACCACGCCCATGGTGAGCGTGCGCCCGGTGGCGAGACCCGAGGCCGTCAGCGAGGCGACATAGCCGAGCTCGTCGGCCTTCGCCTGCACCCGTAGACGGGTGGGCTCAGAGACGTTGGCGAGCCCACGCAGAGCCCGCGAGACCGTTGCAGTCGAAACACCCGTGGCCCGAGCCACATCGTCGATGCTCGTCACAACTGAAGTTCACCTCACTCACGCAATTCGGCGGAGGCTGCCTCGTCATCGCGCAGTTGCCGTGCCACTCGGGTGCGCAGCCGAAGCAGACCGGCGAGCAGGAGAACGAGTACAAGAAGCGTCAGCGCCCAGCCGAGAGCGGCCGTTCCCGTCAACTCTGCCACAACAGTGATGACGAAGAATGCCAGTGCGAAGAAGCCGAGAATGCCGATGGCGATGTCGATGGCCTCCTGCCGGCTGGGGCTGAGGAAATTCATCCCTTCACGCCGCCCGCGGTCAGACCGGCCACGATGCGCCTCTGAAAGATGAGCACGAGTATGACGAGGGGAATCGTCACGATCGTTCCGGCCGCCATGACCGTGGTGTACGGCTCCTGATGGGGCTGGCTGCCCGCGAAGCTCGCGATGGCAACGGTGACGGGTTGAGTGGCATCGCTTGAGAGCTGGCTTGAGATGAGGTACTCGTTCCAGGAGGAGATGAACGCCAGAATCGCGGTGGTGAACACGGCTGGGGCTGCCAGCGGCAGGATGATCTTGCGGAACGCCTGCGCCTGCGTGCACCCGTCGATGCGGGCCGCCTCTTCGAGATCCCACGGCATCTCCCTGAAGAACGAGGTGAGCGTGTAGACCGTCAGCGGCAGCACGAACGAGATGCTCGGAAGGATGAGCGCCTGGTAGCTGCCCATCCACCCGATGTTCGTGAAGAGCTGGAAGAGCGGTGTGATGAGAGCAACACCCGGAAACATCGAGGCCCCCAGAATGACGCCCAGCAGAATGCCCTTGAATCGAAAATCGAGTCGCGCGAGGGCATACGCAGCGAAGATTCCGATGATGAGGGCGATGGCGGTGACACACACCCCGATGAAGAGGCTGTTCAGAAGCGCCTTGCCGAGGTGGTTGCCGAGCTGCGTCGAGAAGGCGGTGGTGAAGTTGTCGAAGGTCACGTGCGTGGGCCAGAACGCAGTGTCGTAGGTGTAGCCCACGTCGCGGAATGCGGTGACGATCATCCAGTAGAACGGCGCCAGGCACCAGAGCACAATGACGGCGGCGCTGATACCGGTGCGGATTCCCCTGCCGCGGCCTCGCCGCTTCATGGCGATGGCGCGTGTGTCGACCGCGGCCACGGCTCGGTCACGGGCGACGGTGCGCGTGGCGGTTGCTGCGATGGCGCTCATTTTGCTGCTCCCTTTTGCTGGGCCTGCTGCGTGCGCACGACATTCGTGCCGAGCACGCGAACGAAGATGAAGGCCACGATGAAGATGATGATGAAGGTGATGGTCGAGAGGGCGGATGCACTGTTGAACCCTTGCCTGATCTGGTCGACGACCAGAATCGAGAGGGTCGTCGTGGCATTGCCTGTACCACCTCCGCCGCCGGTGAGAATGGCGGGCAGGTCGTAGATGCGCAGGGCGTCGAGAATGCGAAACAGCACCGCCACCATGAGTGCCGGGCGGATGAGCGGAAGCGTGATGCGCCAGAACTGCTGAAACGTCGTCGCGCCATCCATCTTGGCGGCCTCGTAGACGTCTTCGGGAATGATCTGCAGCCCGGCCAGAATGAGCAGGGCCATGAACGGCGTGGTCTTCCACGTGTCGGCGATGATGATGGCGAATCGGGATGCCCATTCATCGCTCGTCCACAGAATCTGTGTCTGCAGCAGCGCGTTCGCAATGCCGCTCGTGGCGAAGATGAAGAACCACAGCTTCGCCGTGACGGCTGTGGGAATGGCCCATGGCACGAGAATGGCCGCACGCACGAGGCCGCGACCCCGGAAGGTGCGGTTCATGATGATGGCCATCCAGACGCCGAAGGCCGTCTCGAGCGCAACTGTCACGACGGCGAAGAAGAACGTCACACCAGTGGCGTTCCAGAACTGCGAGCCCAGGTTGCCGGGCGGGCACGAGATGGTATTGCCCGACGTATCGAGGCACTGCTGCAGAATCCAGTGCGCGTAGTTCGAGATACCGGCGAAGCCCCCGGCCACGAACAGGCCGGTTGCCGGGTCGAGGCCGGCATCTTTCTGAAACGACATGATGATGGCGCTGACCACCGGGTACCCGATGACCACCGCGAGAAGAATGAGGGTGGGCGCCACGAGGTAGATCGCCACGCGTGTTTCGCCGCGGCGTTTCTTCTTGGCGCCCGTGCGCGGGGCGCGGGGAACCCCCGCAGGGGCTCCGACGACTTCAGTTGCTGTGGACATGTGACACCTTCACCGTTCTGTAGGTCGTACGGGTGGGGCGGCATCCTCGCCGCCCACCCGTACGCGCAGTGTTCGTTAGTTGCCGGTGCTGGCCGTCTGAATGGCGGCTTGCATGTCTGTCAGGGCCTGGTCGACTGTCTTGTCTCCCTTGATGGCCGCGTAGGCGTTGTCTTGCACGGCCTTGGTGACGGCCGGGTAGAACGGTGTCACGGGGCGCGGAACGGCGCTCGAGATCGAAGCCTTCAGCGTAGAGAGGTACGGGAACTTCGCCTGCAGCGACGTGTCGTCGTAGAGCGACGACAGCACGGGGGCGAGCGAGCCCTGGCTCAAGAAGAAGCTCTGCGTGTCACTGCTCTCGAGGAACGCGAGAAAGTCGTGCGCGGTCTTCTTGTGAGCCGAGTAGACGCTGATCGCCGCGTTGTGGCCGCCGAGGGTGGATGCACCAACTCCGGTCATGCCGGGCAGGGGTGCCACGCCGAACGTGTCTTTCACGGTCGAGCTGCCATCGGTCTTGGCGAGGTTGTACACGTACGGCCAGTTGCGCATGAACAGCAGCTGCCCGGCTTCGAAGGCCGTACGACCCTGCTCCTCCTGGTAGGTGATGGCGTCGGCTGGAATGTTGCCGTTCTTGTACGCGTCGACGAGGTTCTGCAGGCCTGCCTTCGCCTGGGGAGTGTTGAGCGTTGGCGTCTTGCCGTCGGTGCCCACGATGGAGCCACCGGCGGTGTTGATGGCCTCAGACACGTTCACCGTGAGGCCCTCGTACTTCGCGTACTGGCCGGCGTAGCAGCCGATGCCGTTCTGCGTGGCGATCGAGCAGTCTTTCATCATGTCTGCCCACGTGGTGGGTGGCGTGGGCACAAGGTCTTTGCGGTAGTACAGCAGGCCACCGTCGGAGGTCTGCGGTGCCGCATAGAGCGTGTTGTTGTACGTGGCCGTGGCGATGGTGGGCTTCAGAAGCAGCGAAGTGTCGACGGCCAGACTGTCTTTCAACGGCTGAAGCCAGCCCTTGGCGGCGAACTCGGCCGTCCACACCACATCGACGTCGACGACATCGTAGTTGGCGTCTTTGGCCTGGAAGTGCTGCACGAGGTCGTCGTGCTGCTGGTCGGCCTGGTCGCTCTGCTCTTTGAACGTGACCACCTGGTCGGGATGCGCGGCATTCCACTTGTCGATGATGGGCCGAACGACGTTGCTGTTGTCTTTGCCCTGAACGTAGGTGATGGGGCCGACGCCGTCGAGATTGTTCGCCGCGTCTCCGCCGCCCGAACCGCTGCCGCCTCCGGATGAACAGCCGACGAGCGTGGCGCCCATCAGCGCCATGCCTACGACGATGACACTCACTCTTGATACATGCACTGTGAAACTCCTCGTTGAGTCAGGAAGGCTCTGTTGCGCCTTGCGAACAGAACCTATACGGTGGCAAAACCAAATGCAAGCGCTTGCGGCAACCGCTTGTCATGTACGCCAGCTGTGAGGTCTCTACCGCCAGCTTAGTTGATTTATACTCATGTGTGATGCGAAGGAGAATCTCTGTGGCCGAAACGGCACCCACCCAGCCCGGCACGACGGGTAGTTTCACCACTGGCGAGTGGTGGCGCGACGCCGTCATCTACCAGGTGTACCCCCGATCGTTCGCCGACGGCGATGGCGACGGAATGGGAGATCTGAGAGGAATTGAAGAACGTCTCGGCTACCTCTCAGAACTGGGCATCGACGCGGTCTGGCTCTCCCCGTTCTACCGTTCGCCACAGGCCGACGGGGGCTACGACGTGGCCGACTATCGCGACGTCGACCCACTCTTCGGCACGCTCGCCGACTTCGACCGCATGCTGCAGACAGCCCACGAGCTCGGGCTGAAGGTGATCGTCGACATCGTTCCGAACCACACGTCGAGCGCGCATCCGTGGTTCGTCGAAGCGCTCGAATCTCCCTCCGGCAGCCCCGAACGGGCTCGTTACCTGTTCCGCACCGGCACCGGCGCGGCAGGCGAATTGCCGCCCAACAACTGGAGCTCGGTCTTCGGCGGTTCGGCCTGGAGCCGGGTGAACGACGCGTCGGGTGAATGGTACCTGCACCTGTTCGACACGTCGCAGCCCGACCTGAACTGGCGAAACCCTGAGGTCGTCGACGAATTCAAGAGCATCCTCGCGTTCTGGGCCGAACGCGGGGTCGACGGCTTCAGGGTCGACGTGGCGCACGGGCTGATCAAACACGACGAACTGCCCGACTTCGAGGGCATCACCGGCGAGATGCTCGAGGGCGGCGGCAACCGCGGGCCCATGTGGGATCAAGACGACGTGCACGAGATCTACCGGGGCTGGAACGAGGTGCTGAAGGCGTTCGACGGCGACCGCATGCTCGTGGCAGAGGCGTGGGTCGCCCCGGCCGAGCGCCTCAGCCGGTACGTGCGGGCCGACGAGATGCAGCAGGCCTTCAACTTCGACTTCATGACCGTGGGGTGGAACGCGGGCCGCATGCGCGACTCCATTCAGAGCGCGCTGGCGACCAACCGCGCGGTGGGGGCGACCACCACGTGGGTGCTCTCGAACCACGACGTGGTGCGGCATGCCTCGCGTTTCGGGCTGAGCGACCCGTCGGCGTGGCCGAAGGGCATCAGTGCGACCGACGAGCAGCCCGACAGCGCACTCGGCGTCGCCCGTGCCCGCGCGGCGACGGTGGTGATGCTCGCGCTGCCAGGTTCTGCCTATCTCTATCAGGGCGAAGAGCTCGGCCTGCCAGAGCACACCACGCTCGAGGCAGAGCTTCGGCAAGACCCGAACTTCTGGCGCACGGCCGGCGTCGACATCGGCCGCGACGGATGCCGCGTGCCGCTGCCGTGGAAGGGCGACGCGCCGGGGTTCGGCTTCGGCCCGTCTGGCTCGACCTGGCTGCCGCAACCGGCTTCGTACAGCGAGCTGGCTGCCGACCGTCAAGATGGCGATCCGTTGTCGACCCTCGAGCTGTACCGCCGGGCCCTGCTGCTGCGGCGAGAGTTGCAGCTCGGGCGCGCCGAGCTCTCGTTCAACGCCTCGACCGGCGACACGCTCGACTTCACGGTGGCCGGCGTGCGGGTTCTGGCGAACCTCGGGGCAGAGCCCGTCGAGCTGCCCTCGCACCATGAGGTGCTGCTCGTCAGTGACGACGCAGCGGTCGACGCCGGGCAGCTGAACTCTAACGGGTCCGTCTGGCTGCGCTGAGCGTGGGTGTGCGGATGCCCGGGGTTCGAGGTCAGGTCGAGGTCAGTGGGGCGAAATAAGCTGTACCGGTGACTTCCTCCACTGAACCACGCGCCACGGGCGCCGCACGAGGCCGCTCGGCCCGGGCATCCGAAACCACCCGCACCGGGCGGGGCAGGGGCCGCGGGCGCGACCCCGAAGGCCCGCGCGCGAAGTTCAGCGATCTGCTGCCCTACCTGTTCGAGCACAAGAAGGTGCTGTCGCTCGTCATCGTGCTGAGCGTTCTCGGGGCCGGTGCGAGCCTCGCCCAACCGCTGCTTGTGAGCCAGGTCATCTCGCTCGTGACGGCCGGGTCGAGCCTCGGCGGCCTGGTCTGGCTGCTGGTCATTCTGGTGGTCGTCTCCGGTCTCATCAGTGGTTTTCAGCACTACCTGCTGCAGCGCACGGGGGAAGGCGTGGTGCTCTCGTCGCGCCGGCGGCTGGTGGGGCGCATGCTGAACCTACCCATCAGGGAGTTCGACACGCGGCGCACCGGCGACCTCGTGTCGCGAGTCGGCTCTGACACCACACTGCTGCGGGCCGTGCTCACCCAGGGCCTGGTCGAGGCCATCGGCGGCTCGCTCACCTTCGTGGGTGCGCTCATCGCGATGCTCATCATCGACCCCGTGCTGCTCGGGCTCACCGTTCTCGTGGTGGGGGTCTCCATTGTCGTGGTCGTGCTGCTCTCGGCGCGCATCCGGGTGGCCAGCCGCCAGGCGCAGGAGAAGGTCGGCGACCTCGCCGCGAGTGTCGAGCGGGCCATCAGCGCCGTGCGAACCGTGCGTGCGGCCAACGCCACCGAGCGTGAAGTCGCTGCGGTCGAGAAAGATGCCGAAGGTGCGTGGCTGATGGGCATCAAGGTCGCCAAGATCTCGGCGCTCGTCGTACCGGTCTCAGGCATCGCCCTGCAGGTCGCGTTTCTCACGGTCATCGGCGTGGGCGGCTACCGCGTCGCGAGCGGCGCCATCAGCGTGGCCTCGCTGGTGTCGTTCATCCTCTTTCTGTTCATGATGATCTTGCCGCTCGGGCAGGCTTTCGGGGCGTTCACGTCGGTCAACTCGGCGCTCGGGGCGCTCGGGCGCATCCAGGAGATCATCGACCTGCCGAGCGAGGGGCAGTTCGACCGCGACGAGGCGCCGCTCGGCGGGGTGGCGGGGGCTGCGGCGCTGGGCGCCGCGGGCGCGGCGGCTGGCGCTGGCACCGCCGCCGGCGCGCGCGTCACGGGTTTCGCGCCCGGAGACGCGAGTATCGCGGTCGAGTTCGACGAAGTCCGGTTCGCTTACGCCGAAGGCGCTGCTCCCGGTGACGGCGCGAAAGACGGGCGGGGCGCGAAGTCAGGCCCGGGCACGGCGTTGCTGGCGGGCGCTGGGGGGTCGGGCATCCAGAGCACAGCGGTGCTGCACGGGGTGAGCTTCGCGGTGCCTCGGGGCAAGCGCATTGCGCTCGTCGGGCCCTCGGGTGCCGGCAAGAGCACCATTCTCGCGCTGATCGAGCGGTTCTATGACCCGACCGGCGGCGCGATCAGGGTGGGCGGCGTTGACATTCGGCAGCTCGATCGGCGGGAACTCCGCTCACAGATCGGGTACGTCGAGCAAGATGCGCCCGTTCTGGCTGGAAGCATTCGCTCGAACCTGCTGCTGGCCACACCCGACGCAACCGACGAACAGTGCGTGGCCGTTCTCGGCGCGGTGAACCTGCTCGAGGTGCTCGAGCGGTCGCCGCAGGGTCTGGATGCCCCGGTCGGCGAAGAGGGCGTCATGCTGTCGGGCGGCGAACGCCAGCGTCTCGCCATTGCGCGGGCTCTGCTTGCTGCACCGCCCATCCTGCTGCTCGACGAGTCGACCTCGAGCCTCGACGGGCTGAACGAGCAGATGCTACGGGAGGCCATCGATGCCGTGGCCGAGAACCGCACGCTGATCGTCATCGCGCACCGGCTGTCGACCGTGGTCGACTCCGACCAGATCATCGTGCTCGACCACGGATCGGTCGTCGGCGTCGGCACCCACTCCGAACTCGTCGTCTCGACTCCCCTCTACCGCGAGCTAGCCAAGCGCCAACTGCTCGTCTGACCCCACCTCCCGGCCCCACCTCCCGGCCCCCGTCTCGCCGCCCCCGCTCGCCCCTCCGCCGGCCACCGCGGCACACCCCACATCGAGTCGGGGGGGGGGGGGGGGGGGGGGGGGGGGGGCCCCCCCCCGGCGGGGGGGGGGGGGGGGGGGGGGGGGGGGGGGGGGGGGGGGGGGGGGGGGGGGGGGGGG